>JACPOH010000034.1:872-7408 GCA_016185075.1 Aquabacterium sp.
GTCAAAGATGACCAGCGTGTGCCTGGCCGCGCGCGGGCCGGCCAGGGCACCTGCGGCGGCACCGTCGTGCTCCAGGCGCCAGCTCCAGCCCTCGCGGGCCATCAGCCGGGTCACGAACTGCCAGTCGGTCTCGCGGTACTGCGTGGTGATCTCGTGCACCGGGCCAGGCTCGGCCACGTCCAGCTTGAAGTTCGCTTGCGGGTAGGCTGCGAGCACCTGGCTGATGATGTCGGCGCTGGTGGCGTCCTGGAAGATGCGGCTGTCTCGGCGTTGCTTGAGCCAGTGCGTGAAGCCATAGAGCGTGATGCGGAAGGCGCCCGCGCCACCGTCGCTGCCCAGTTGCGCCACCTGGCCGGCGTAACCGTGCCAGTTGCGCCAATGGCCATCTGCCTGCATCAGGCGCAGGGTGACTTGCTCGCCAGTCAGGGCCTTGAGTTCAAGAAAGGCGCTGGTACTCATGCAATCGATGTCGGCGCGCAGGGGTTCGTCTACGTGCACCGCTTCGACCAGGCGGAAGTGCGTCACCACCAGGGTGCCCGACGCCATGGGCGTTTCGAGCTGGATCAGGCGCGTGGCCTGGCCAATGCCCAGTGCAGCTTTGAGGCGGGACAGCCATGAAGCGTCCAGGCCTGGCAGGCCACCTGAAAGCGGGAGATTCATGAGGACTCACCTGATCGATTTTTTGGTTTAGCGGGCGATTGTCGGCGCTCCGCCATGGGGGGGCCGCCCCGCTTGCGAGGGGATATTGCAAGCAGTTGTATCCCCACGCCGGGCGCTGATTCGGGCAGCCCGCTAGACTGGGCGCCATGCCCGCAGCCACGCCCTCATCACCCGCCCATCCATCTGTGTTGCAGGGCTACCTGGCTGCCTTGGGCACGGTGTTCATCTGGGCCGGTTTCATCCTGGTCTCGCGCATGGGCGGCAAGACCGCCCTGACCGGCTGGGACATCGTGGCGCTGCGGCTGGGCACGGCCTCGCTGTTCCTCCTGCCCTTCTCGCTCAAGCTGCCTCCAGGCACCTGGCGGGACCGGCGTTTGTGGATCATGGCCCTGACCGGCGGGCTGCTCTTTCTGATACTGGTCTATGCCGGCTTCAAGCGGGCGCCGGCAGCGCACGGTGGCATCCTCTTGCCTGGCATGCAGCCCTTTCTGGTCACCGCGCTGGCCTGGTTGTTGATGGGCGCCCGGCCCTCGCGTCTGCGCCTGTTTGGTCTGATTCCGATTGCGGCGGGTGTCGCTTGTGTGGCCATGCCCCAGATCCTGGGCGGGCATGAGGGGCCCGGCACGCTGGCTGGTGACGCGCTCTTGTTTGGTGGCTCGGTGGCCTGGGCAACCTACAGTGTGCTGGTCAAGAAATGGGCCGTGGACGCCTGGCTGCTCACGCGCTTTGTGGCGCTGGCATCTTGCCTGGTGTACATGCCCGTCTACCTGGCCTGCTTGCCCAAGGGCATCGACCAGGTGCCGATGTCGGTGTTGCTGCTGCAGGGGCTGTACCAGGGCCTGGGGCCCACCATCGTGGCCATGTTGCTGTTCCTGCGGGCGGTGGCCATCCTGGGGGCCGAGCGTACCGGGGCCCTGGTGGCGCTGGTGCCAGTCATGGCCGGGCTGGGTGCCGTGCCCCTGCTCGACGAGCCGCTGACGGCCTGGCTGGTAGCCGGGCTGCTGCTGGTGTCAGGCGGGGCCTTCTTGTCGGCCCGCCTCAAGTGATGCACCCAGGGCTCAGCTGGCGCGCTGGTCCACGTACACGCCAGTGGCCAGTTGCTTGGCCTTGTGCTTGGCTGCTGCAGCCGCTGTGGCCACCGAGTCGGCGCGGCTGAAGTCACCTGGCAACACGCGCATGACACCCGCAGACAAGGTGGTCAGTGGGAAGAAGCGTCGCACACCATCACGGTCTTCGGCCTCGATGCCGCCACAGCCCCGCGCGGCCTCATCAAAGAGGTCACGGGCAGCCGTGTTGAAAGCCGCCACAGCCGCCTCGATGCGCTGCAGCCAATCTTCGCTCTGAAAGAGGATGACAAAGTCATCGCCGCCCACATGGCCAATGAAATCGCGCCGCACGTCGCAATGCGCCACCAGGGTGTTGGACAAGAGGCGGATCATTTCGTCGCCACGCCAGTAACCGTAGTAGTCGTTGAAGGGTTTGAAGTGATTGAGATCGGCATAACACGCCACGAACGAGGCACCGCCACTGAGCAGGCGTGAGATGTGCATCGTCAGCGGGATGTTGCCAGGCAGGAAGGTCAAGGGATTCGCGTGCCGCGCGGCTTCGATGCGCAGCTCGGTCACGGCACGCACCAGGCGCTCCCCCGTGCCCATTCCCTGATAGAGACCATCCTTGATGAGGATGAAGCCCTCGGTCAGATAGCGCTGGTCTTCTGAAGTGAGCACGTCGGTGAGCTCATCCAGGCCCATGTGGACGTCCAGCTGCATGGGCTGCGTGTTCGCGAACAGCAGGCAGGTCTTGTGGTCGTACAGCTCTTTGAAATAGGCCTTGGCATAGTGGTTGAAGAAGACCTGGCGGTTGATGAGGCCAATGGGCTTGCCATCCTTGACCACGGCCAGGGCCTTGAGCGTTTCGTCATCATGAAAGCGCCGGGCCACCTGCTTGTGTGTGGCATCGGCCTCCAGCGGGGGCACGCGCTGCATGATCTCGCCCACGGTGAAGTCACTGCGCCCGCTGCGGGTCTTGCTGGGCAGGACGGATATCTCACGGCTGGCGATCACGTCGCGCGCGGCGGGCAACAGGCTGCTCACCAGATTGGCCTGAGGCCGCCCAAGCAGGTAGCCCTGCCCCAGTTCGATGCCGAGGTCACGCAGCACCCGCAGTTCATCAGCGGTTTCCAGCCCTTCGGCGACCATCTGCGTGCCGAACGTCTCGGCGATTCGCCGCAGCGCCGTGATGGTCTGGACCTTGTCCGGGTGCGATGAGATGTCTTTCGCGAAGTACTTGTCGATCTTGACGTAGTCGGGCTTGAGCTCGGCCCACAGGCGCAGGCTGGAGCGGCCGTCTCCAAAATCATCGAGTGCCAGTTGCACGCCGTAGCGGCGCAGCGCGGCCACGGCTTGCTGCAGGCGCGGCAGGTGCTCGACGCGTTCGTGCTCGGTGACTTCGACCACCAGGCGCGCCGTGGTGATCTGGTGGTCCTTGACCAGACCCAGGATGCCGTGCGCCACCGGGTGGGCCATGAGGGCCGCCAGGGCACTTGCACTGAGGTTGACGAGCAGGCGCCCCTGCATGCCCTGCCTGGCCCAATGCATCAAGGCCAGCTTGACGCAATGCACTTCCAGGTCGAAGTGGACACCTTGCTCTCGCGCGGCCGCAAACAGCAGGCGGCCCAATGGCTGGAAGTGGGTGGTGAGCAGGCCGCAGGCCATGATGTCCTGCACCGTCATCAGCTGGAGGTCGGCGCGCCCTCCAGTGTCTTGCTCATACGCGGTGTGATGCGCCGAAACCGTCATCGTGACTCCTTGTGTGATGCGGCCTTATCGGAGGCCGCATCGAGCCACTTGAATGAAGTTTTTGTGACAGCCCAGGGCATAACGGACAGCCCCGTGGCGTTCACCAGCCCATCACAGCCCCATCTGCTTGGAGATGATCTCGTTCATGATCTCGTGCGTGCCACCGCCGATCGAGAGGATGCGGTTGTCGCGGTAGAGGCGCTCGACCACGGACTCGCGCATGTAGCCCATGCCACCGAAGATCTGCACGGCTTCGTAGGTCACGAAGTCGGCCACATCGGTGGCGAAGTTCTTGGCCATGGACACTTCCTGGATCGCGGGCTTGCCTGCCTGCATGCGGGCGGCGACGCGGTAGGCGTACTCGCGGGCCACGTCCACCTTGGTGGCCATCTCGGCCAGCTTGTGGCGGATCACCTGGTGCTTGCTCAAGGGCTTGCCGAAGGTGACGCGGTCCTTCACGTAATCCAGGCAGGCTTCGAGGGCCATCTGCGCGGTCATGTAGGCCATCACGGCCAGGGCCAGCCGCTCGGCCTGGAAGTTGGCCATGATCAGCATGAAGCCGGCGTTCTCGGGCCCGATGAGGTTGCCCACGGGCACGCGCACGTTCTCGAAGAACAACTCGGCGGTGTCCGAGGCCCACCAGCCCATCTTCTGCAGATTGCGCCCGACGGTGAAGCCCGGTGTACCCTTCTCGATCAGCAGCAGCGACACGCCGGCATAACCTTCGCCACCGGTGCGCACGGCCACGGTGTAATAGTCGGCGCGCACGCCGGACGTGATGAAGGTCTTGGAACCGTTGACGACGTAATGGTCGCCATCACGCACGGCGCGGGTGCGCAGATTGGCCACGTCGGAACCGCCACCGGGCTCGGTGATGGCCAGCGCGGCGATCTTGTCACCAGCCAGCACGGCAGGCACCACGCGCTGCTGCAGCTCGGGGGATGCGCCGCGCCACACGGGCGGGATGCCGATGTCCAGCGAGCCCAGGCTGGCCACGAGGCCACCCGAGGTGCTGCGCATCAGCTCTTCGCTCACAGCCAGCTTCAGGAAGACGTCATCGGGGCTGCTGCCGCCCAGGTGTTCCGGGTGGCCGATACCCAGGATACCCAGGTCGCCGGCCTTCTTGTACAACTCACGAGGGAAGGAACCATCTTCTTCCCATTGCGCAATGTGGGGTTTGATTTCCTGCTCGACAAAGCGGCGCGCGGTGGCGCGGGCCATGTCGTGGGTTTCGTTGAAGTACGAGGCGAAAGGGCTGGCACTCATGGCATGTCTCCTGTGGCGGCTGCCACCCAGGGGCAACCTTGTTTGCATGCCCAATACTACAATCAATTTACCAAGACGACCACCAATTGACGTAAACGTAAGGCGACGCTACAGTCGGCATCATCCGCTTTTCACACCATCCAGATACCGAGGACGACACCCACCATGAGCGCGCAACAGCATTACGACAGCATCTTCCGCCCAGGCTTGTTCAGCGGGCAGGTCCATGTGGTCACCGGCGGCGGCAGCGGCATCGGCCGTTGCGTGGCGCATGAGCTGGCCTCCCTGGGCGCCACCGTGGTGATCACCGGCCGCAATGAAGAGAAGCTGGCGCGCGTGGTCGCCGAAATCACGGAAGACGGCGGCAAAGCCGATTCAGTGGCCTTTGACATCCGCGACGAAGACCAGGTCAAGGCCGCCGTGGCCGGCATCGTGGCCAAGCACGGGCAGATCCATGGTCTGGTGAACAACGCGGGCGGGCAGTTCCCCTCGCCGGTAGCGGCCATCTCCAAACGCGGCTTTGAAGCCGTGGTGGCCAACAACCTGACCGGTGGCTTCCTCATGATGCGCGAGGTCTACAACCAGAGCATGGCCAAGCACGGTGGCTCGGTGGTGAACATGACCGCCGACATGTGGAACGGCATGCCCGGCATGGCGCACTCGGGCGCTGCACGCGCCGGCATGGCCAATCTGACCAAGACCGCCGCTTACGAATGGGCGGCTTCGCATGTGCGCGTCAACGCCGTGGCGCCTGGCTGGATCGCCTCCAGCGGCATGGACGCCTACGGCCCGGCCATGGCCCCCATGATCCGCATGCTCAAGGACAACCTGCCGGCCAAGCGCATGGGTCTGGAGGCCGAGGTGTCGTCCGTGATCTGCTTCCTGCTGAGCCCCGGCGCCTCGTTCGTCACGGGCATCACGGTGGCCATCGACGGTGGTGCTCCGCTGCACAGCCCGGTCATGCCCACGCCCAACCATGCCGGCGCGCCCAGCTACGACGGCTTCCACCGCTCGTCGGTGCCCAAGGTGCTGCAGGACGTGTGATCCCCACCTGGCGGCAAGACCGTACGGCCGTCAGGTGAATGGCGCGCTGCCTAGAATCAAAGTCGTTTTGTTTGACTTTGGCTTGAGGTGTCATGTCGATTCGGCTGGCCATGGCCGTACTGGCCTTGATTGTCTTGTCTGCGCAGGCCGAAGCGGCCCGTGTGGTGGGCTATGTGCGCGACACGGCCACGCAGCGCTACCTCTACACCGAGGTGCACGAGCAGAGTCTCGCACCCGACGGCTCGGTGCAGACCGGTGTCACCACCTACTTTGACGCCCAGGGCCGCGAGATCGCCCGCAAGACGCTGGACTACCGTGGCAACCGCACGGTGCCCATCTACCGCATGGACATCCCGGCCGTGCGCTACACCGAAGGCATCAGCAGCAACGCGCCGCAAGCGCTCGTGTTCAAGCGCGATGGTGAAAAGGAAGAGCGCAAGGCCCTGCCCCTGGATGACGGCCTGGTTGCCGCAGACGCGGGCTTCAACCAGCTGCTGCAAGACCAGCTGGACGCCATCCGCAAAGGGGACACCGTCAAGTTCGGTTTGATCGTGGCGGGCCACACCAACCGATATGGCTTCCGGGCCAAGAAGGTGGAAGAGCAGCGTGTTGAGGGGCAAACGGTGCTGCGCGTGCTGGTCGAGCCCGACTCCCTGCTGCGTCTGGTGGTGCCCGCCATCGCTCTGAGCTACGAGCCCCGCACGAAGCGCCTGTTGAGCTACCAGGGCGTCTCCAACATCATCGACCCCGACACCGGCAAGGTCTACA
>JACPOH010000019.1:0-12934 GCA_016185075.1 Aquabacterium sp.
GCCCGTGCACAAGCTGCGCTGTCTTGCACGGCCTGGTCTACCTCGCTCAGGCTGGCCCAGCGCACACGGCCCACGGTGTCCCGCCTCTCTGCAGGGTTGCGCACGGTGTGCCAGCTTGCATCGTGCGCAGGCAGGGCTTGAGCCACGATGGGCTGCACCTCGATGTGCGGCAAGGCCTCTCTGGCGAGCTCTGCATGCAGCTGGATCAAGGTGGCTTCGTGGTGGAGGTCCAGGCCCGGGCTGTTGGGGCGATGCTTGCCGTAAAGGTCTAGTGGCAGCGGGATGGCAGGATGGGGGGCGCCGATCACCCCTTCGGCTTCGGCATGGCGCAGCACGCTGACCAGGGGCGACTCGACCAGCGTTTCCAGATCGATGCGCTCGTCTGCCAGGCGGTTGACAAAGGAGCTGTTGGCCCCGTTTTCAAGCAGGCGTCGCACCAGGTAGGCCAGCAGCGTTTCGTGGGTGCCTACCGGTGCGTAAATGCGGCAGGGAAGCCCGAGCCCACCTTGGTCTGCGGCGCTCACCACCATCTCGTACAAGGGCTCACCCATGCCATGCAGGCACTGGAATTCATATTGCCCTGGCTGGAAGGCAGGGCCAGCCAGCTCACGCACGGCAGCCAGGGTATGGGCATTGTGGGTGGCGAACTGCGGGTAGACCTCGGCCGGTGCGGCCAGCAGCTTGCGCGCGCAAGCCAGGTAGGCCAGGTCGGTGTGGGCCTTGCGGGTGTAGACGGGGTAGTCCACCTGGCCTTCGATCTGGGCGCGTTTGATCTCGCTGTCCCAGTAGGCGCCTTTGACCAGACGCACCATCAGGCGGTGGCCGCTGCGCCGAGCCAGGTCAATCAGGTAGTTGATCACGAAGGGCGCACGCTTCTGATAGGCCTGCACCACAAAGCCGATGCCATCCCAGCCTTGCAGGGCCGGCTCATGGCACAGTCGCTCGATGAGGTCCAGCGACAGAGACAGGCGTTCGGACTCTTCCGCGTCGATGTTCAGCCCGATGTGGTGATGGCAGGCCAGCGTGCTCAAGTGCAGCAGACGCGGGTACAGCTCGTCCATCACGCGCGCATACTGCGAGCGACAGTAGCGGGGGTGCAGGGCGGACAACTTGATCGAGATGCCCGGGTTGTCGTAGGGGTGGCGGCCTTGCGTGTCTTGCGCCATGGCATGGATGGCGTCCTCGTAGGCCTGCATGTAGCGTTGCGCGTCTTCTTCGGTGAGCGCGGCTTCACCCAGCATGTCATACGAGTGGCGAAAGCCCTTGGCTTCGTGCTTGCGGGCGTTGCGCAGCGCCTGCTCGATGGTTTCACCGATCACGAACTGCTCACCCATCAGGCGCATGGCCACGTCCACGCTTTTGCGGATCAGGGGCTCACCCCCTTTGATGGCCACGCGCTTGAGCGCGGCAAGCAGGCCGGTTTCGCCGTGGGTGCTCACCAGCTTGCCGGTCAGCATCAGGCCCCAGGTGGTGGCGTTGACAAACAGCGAGGGGCTGTGCCCGAGGTGGGCCGCCCAATCGGTGTCACCCACCTTGTCGCGGATGAGGGCGTCACGCGTGGCCTGGTCCGGGATGCGCAGCAGCGCTTCGGCCAGGCACATCAGGGCCACACCTTCGTGCGAGGACAGCGAGAACTCCTGCATCAAGGCCTGTACCAGGCCGTCTCGACCTGCGACCACCTGGCGTTGCCGCAGGCGGGTAGCCAGATCCAGGGCAAGGTTGCGGGCGGCGTCGGCTTGCTCGGGTGGCAGCGTGGCGTCGGCCATCAAGGCCTGCACGCAGCTGGCTTCGTCGCGGCGGGTGACCAGGTCAATGGCATCACGCAGCGGGTGCTGTGGGGCGCGCAAGGCTTGCCCGAGCATCTGGAAGGGGCGAGGGTCTGGCGTCATCTCGGCCTCACCTTAAGCGAAGCCGGGGATTCAGTAAAGCAGGTAGCCCACCCGGCGCGTCATGAAATCACGCAATCGGTCCTGCCAGCTCTCTTCGATCGCTTCGACAGGCTGCCCTTGGCGTAAACGGGCCAGGGTATCGCGAGACCCGATCATGCCCAGGGTCTTGTCCAGCTGGAAGGTGGGTGACAACTGGCTCAGCGCACGGGCGAGGCTCAGGCCCAGCTTCTGTGCATCGAACTGGTCTCGTTGCGTCAATTTGAACTGCACGCCGCGGCAGGTCTGGCCCTGGTAGGGGCCGCTGGTGGGCGTGAATTCGGCCGGGCTGATGGCCACACCAGGCACCGCATCCGCTTGCAAGGCCTGGGTGAGCTTGGTCGCATCCACCCAGGGGGCGCCCACCCACTCGAAGGGCCGGTCCGTGCCGCGGCCGACGCTGATGTTGGCGCCTTCCACCCAGGCGACGCCCGGGTAGAGCAAGGCGGTGGTCGGGGTCCGCAGATTGGGTGAGGGCGGGATCCAGTCCAGGCCGGTTTGATCAAAGCGCATGTCGCGCCGGTAGCCCTCCATGCGGATGACATTGAGCTTGACCTCCAGGCCCGTGCGGCTGCGGATGTCATCGCGCAGCCAGCCGGCCAGCTCGCCCAGGGTCATGCCGTGTTGTACCGGCCATTCGGCGAAGGCTGTGAATGAGCGCAGGTCGGCGTCCAGCACAGGCCCGGCCACGCGTTGCGCACCCAGCGGGTTGGGGCGGTCGAGCACGACGAAGTTCAAGCCGGCTTGCGCCGCAGCCTGCATGGCCTCGCCCATGGTGGACACATAGGTGTAGAAGCGCACGCCTGCGTCCTGCATGTCGAACACCAGGGTGTCGAGGTCCTTGAGCATGTCCGCTGTGGGCCGCAGTTGCTTGCCGTACAGGCTGATCAGTGGCAGGCCGGTGGCGGCATCGGTGCTGGAAGCGATCTGGCCTTCCTGATCGCGGTTGAGCCCATGTTCTGGCGTGAAGACCTTGCGCAGTTGCAGCCCGGGTGCGGTGTGCAGGCGGTCGAGCGTGCGCCAGCCTTTGGCGTCCATGGCCGACAGGTTGGTGATCAGGCCAAGGCGTTGACCTTGCAGCGCGTCATAGCCCTGTCGGCGCAGCACGTCGATGCCGGTTTGGACGACGGGGCCTGGGTTGTTCAGGGCCTGGGTGACCCAGCTTTGCGCAGGCTCGCTCAGCAAGGGCCAGCGTGCGCTGATCTGCTCACTGCTGATGACAGGCTGCTGGCTGGCCAGCAGCGCCTGAATCTCGCGTCGAAGCGGGCGTACATCACCCAGGCCGCGCGGATGCACGCGGTTGCTGAGGATGATGAGGTACTGCCGGTTGTACAGGTCGATCCACAAGCCGGTGCCGGTGTAGCCGGTGTGGTCGATCATGCCCAGCGGTGGCAGGGTGTCGCGTTGGGCGTTCAAGGGGGCGTCCAGCGCCCAGCCCAGGCCGCGCCAGTCGGGCTGCGTCGTCGGGGCCTGGGGTTGCATCATGCGCTGCACGGTGTCGGCGCGCAGCAGGGGGTAGGCGCGCGCCGGCTGCTTGTGCTGGGTGTCGGCTTGGGCGTCACCAGCTGCCACATGCAGCATGGCGTGGGCAAAGCGGGCCAGGTCGTCGGCGGTGCCGAACAGGCCTGCGTGGCCGGCCCAGCCGCCCATGCGGCGCGCAAAGGGGTCGTGCACGGTGCCACGCAACATGCGGCCATCACCCAGCATCTCGGTGGGGGCGATGCGGGCGCGCCAGTCGGCGGGTGGCTCGAAGGTGGTGCCCTTCATGCCCAGGGGCCTGAATATGTGGCGCTGGGCATAGTCCGGCAAGCTGTGGCCGCTCACACGTTGCACCAGTTCACCGAGCGCGATGAAGTTGATGTCGCTGTAGACCATGCGTGTGCCGGGCGCGGTCCTGGGCTTTTCGGCGATGAGCTTTTGCAGGCCCGCCTGGTAGCCCGACCAGGGCGGGCTGTCATCCAGATCAGGGCGCAGGCCCGAACTGTGCGCCAGCAGTTCGGCCACGGTGATCGCACCTTTGCCGTTGGCGGCAAACGCGGGCCAGTAGCGCGCCACCGGCGCATCCAGCTTGAGCTGGCCGCGCTCGACCAGTTGCATCACGGCGGTGGTGGTGGCCACGACCTTGGTCAGCGAGGCCAGGTCGAACACGGTGTCGGCGCTCATGGGCTCGCGCTCAGGTTGCAGGGCCCGCCAGCCATAGGCCTGCCTGAATTGCACACCGTCTTCGTTGCCGATGATCACCACGGCGCCGGGCAGCTTGCCAGCGTCCATCTGAGCTCGCACGGCCGCACCGATGGCCGGGCCCAGGCGGTCTGCCAAGGTGCCATGGGCAGGCGATGCCGCGGCCACTGCCACATGACCGGCAATCAGCCCGCAGGCCAGCCACAGGCGCATGGTGCGTCCCGTGCTCAAGGCACGCTGGCCACGTTGGGCACCGACTTGTAGGACGACGGTGCCATGGGGACCTTCTTCACGTTCAGGCCCGCCGTGCTGTAGTGGTTGCTGGCGTTCCACAGCAGCCAGCCTTGTGCCTGCACGTCTTCGGCCGCCTGGATCTGGGCGCGGATTTCCTTTTCGCCGAACACGCGGCGGTCAAAGGCATAGTCCTTGAACGATTGCAGCCAGGGTCGGAAGCGCACACCGCTCATGCCCGAGCGCTCGATGGCGGCCTGCAGCGAGTGGTGCACGATCTCGTAGGGTGAGCCCACGGCCATCACATGTCCTGGAATGCCCCAGGTGAAGCCCGATGGGTACAGCATGGGCGAGAGGTAGTCCAGCCGGTCAGACAGCATCTCGAGTTGCTGGCCGATCAGGGTGTCGTTGAGGTTCCAGCACACATAGCCAAAGATGTCGGCCGAGATGTAGACGTTGTACTTGGCCAGGCGATGCCGCGCCTTGTCCAGGAAGGCGGAGATCATGAAGGGGCGCACCTCCCAGGTATTGGGCTGCGAGAACTGCAGGCCGGGCGTGTCGGGGAAGCGCACGTAATCGAACTGGATCTCGTCAAAGCCGAGTTTGGCGGCTTCTTCGGCCATGGCCACGGGCGGCTCCCAGGTGGCAGGGATGGACGGGTCCAGCCAGGACAGGCCTTCGCGGTCTTTCCAGATGGCACCGCTGCTGGTCTTGATGGCCCACTGCGGCTTGGCATTGGCCATCTTGTCGTCCTTGAAGGTGACCACACGGGCGATCAGGTAGATGCCCTTGTCGTGCAACTCCTTGATCAGCGCAGGCATGTCGTGCACGGTGACCACGGTCTGCTTGGGGTAGCCCAGGGCCTCCCAGACTTCGCTGCGGTAGGGCACGATGCCGGCGTCGCCCTTGATGTCGATCACCAGGGTGTTGAGGTCGGTCTGGGCCATCAGGGCGAGGGCGTCGCCGCGCAGCTTGCTGCTGCCGATGCCCCAGGCCGACAGGTACAGGCCACGTGACTGGAACTTGCGCAAGGCCAGCACCGTGGGCCCGGCGTTGGGCGCCTGCAGCTTGCCTTGTTGCTGGCGGTAGCCGGGCATGCGGGCACCTACCGGCTGGCCCGGCAGGGCCGCGGGCAGGGTGAATCGCCCATCGTGGTCGGTGCGCACGGTGGTGTCGCCGCTGACCACGTAAGCCAAGGGGATGCCTTGCCGGGTGTCGGCGTCGATGACGATGCCACGCAAGGGGGCGGCGATGGCCGGCGGTGTGGCTGTGGCCGACGCAGGTGTCATCGACGCCACCGATGCCGGCGTGCTGGCCGCGCCGGGCTGGGCGTACAGCGAGGTGCAGAGTGTCAGGCCGGTCAGCAGCAGCGAGCCCAAGGCCCATGCGAAACCTGGTTGGCGTGCGGCGTTCATGTCGAAGCTCCTGCGGGAAAGGCCGAGGTGATGAGCTGGTGCAGGCGCTTGCCACTGACCTCATCGACCATGAGGTAACGGGGCAGGGCTTGCACGGGATCGCTGGCGGCGCAGGGCTTGTTGCCCAGCGCGAGGGAGGCCTGGTAGCCCGCTGCGGCGGCCATGTCCATGAGGCCTTCGTCGAACATGCCGAAGGGCCAGGCCAGGAAGTTCACCGGCTGCCCCAGGCGATCTTGCAGCACCGCCTTGGAACGCAGCAACTGGTTGCGCGCAAAGCGTTCGAAGTCTGCAGGGGATTGCTGTTTGCGCTCGCGAACCAGATTGGGATGCCAGTAGGTGTGCGACTGGATGCTGTAGTGCCCGGTGGCCTGCAACTGCTTGAGCTGCTCCCAGCGCATGGCGTAGCTGGCGTTGGAGATGGCCGACGGGTAGATGAACAAGGTGATGGGCCAGTTGGTGTGGGCCACCATGGGCGCGAAGACCTCCGAGACCGTGCGGTGGCCGTCGTCCACGGTGATGACGACCGCGCGCGGTGGCAGCTTGGCCAGCTTGCCCTGGCGGAAGGCCACGAGGTCAGCCAGGGGGATCACATGCGCGCCGGTGTCGTGGATGGCTTGCAGGTGATCCGTGAAGGTGCTTTGGCGCACGGTCATGCTGTCGGCCACCGTGTCGGCAAAGCGGTGGTAGCACAGGATCAGTGCCTGGCTGGTCGGTGAAGGCACCACCGCAGCCGGTGGGGTACCGGACGTGGCTGCCGCAGCGTGCAACACGGGGCTGCTCAAGCCCAAGGCCATGGAACCAGCCTGTCGCAACCATGCTCGGCGGCTCAGGCCGTTCGGATCAGGCAAGCCTGGGTTGGGGCCATCCGTCTGGCCAACCGTCTGCCTGTTCAGCAGGGCAATGGTGTCAGGCGCAAGCAGCATCAGCGGTGTGTGTCGCGCGCTCTTGAGGAGGCGCGCTCGATTTGAGTATGACTTGCTTATCGGCAGTTGTGCCAATCTTTGTCGACACCGTCGCGCCGCAGCACCAGTGTTGTGGTGACGCAATTCACGCTCGATACAGGCGTTTCATGTGGCCGACTTCAACCTGGCCATCAAGCCCGCGAGCATCACATCGAGGCCGACCTCGATGGCGGCTTCGGGTTGCTTGCCTTCCAGCAAGTTGGCCCGGTCCAGCTCCACCATGCCGTGCAGGAAGGCCCACAGCGACATGGCCAGGTCCTTGGCGTCCCATGGGGTGGGCAGGCTGTTGGCCAGCTGGATGACAAAGCCCCAGATGGCGTCATGGCTGCCCGACTTGGTCTGGTCGCCCGAGCTGTATTTCATCTTGATCGCATACAGCTGCGGGTAGCGGCGGGCAAAGCGGATGTAGGCCCGTGCGACGGCCCGCATGGCTTCAGGCGGCGTGAGGCCCCTGGCGGCTTCTTCCAGTGCGGTCAGCAAGAGCTGGCAGCCCGCATCGGCCATGGCGACTTCCAGCTCCGCCTTGCTGCTGAAGTAGCGATACAGTGCGTTGGGTGTGACGCCCAGGTTGCCGGCCAGCGTCCGCATCGACAGCGCCTCCAGCCCATGGCTTTCGATGAAGGCCAGGGCTGCCTCCAGAACGGTCTCTTGACTGATCTTCTTGGGGTAGGACATGCGCGCACTGTACCCTGCTTGACGGTTCCGGCAAGAAAGATGTACGCTGTACACCATGCACACATTCAAGCTTAACGGTCAAGCCGTTTCCGTGGACGTCGAAGACGACATGCCTTTGTTGTGGGTCCTGCGTGACGAGTTGGGCCACACGGGTACCAAGTTCGGTTGCGGCGTCGCGGCCTGTGGTGCCTGCACCGTGCACATCGACGGCACGGCCATGCGCTCCTGTTCGATCCCGGTGTCATTTGTGGGCGGCAAGGCGGTGCAGACCATCGAGTCCAAGGATGACCCGGTCCTCCAGCGTTTGCAGGCCGCCTGGGTGGCGCACCAGGTGCCGCAGTGCGGCTACTGCCAGTCCGGCATGCTGATGGCAGCGACCGCCTTGCTGCGTGACAAGCCCCAGCCCACCGATGCCGACATCGATGCCGCCATGACCAACATCTGCCGTTGTGGCACCTACCAGCGCGTGCGCGCCGCCATCCACACGGCGGCCTCCAAGGCGGCACAGGAGAAGCAGGCATGAAGACCACGGTTTCTCGTCGCCAGTTTCTGATCACCGGCGCGGCCTTGTCTGGCGGCCTGCTGGTGGGCTGCGGCAAGCCCTCGGCCTCTGACCGCCTGGGCGCGGGCTCGATCCTGTCGGTTGAAGGGGGCGAAGTGGCCCTCAATGGCTGGGTCAAGATCGCACCCGATGGCAAGGTGACCGTGGCCGTGCCAAGGTCCGAGATGGGCCAGGGCGTGCTGACCTCCTTGCCCATGCTGTTGGTGGAAGAGCTCGATGCGCGTTGGGAAGACGTGAAGGTCGAGCAGGCCCCCGTGGCGCAGATCTACGCCAATGCCACCATGATGCTCAACGTCGTGCCCTTTGCCTCTGACGATGATGGCGTTCTGGCCCGCATGGTGCGCGCCAGCATGCAGCGCCTGGGTTATGCCTTGTCGCTGCAGGTCACGGGCGGGTCGGCCAGCATCCGTGATGCCTGGGAGCCCCTGCGTCTGGCCGGTGCCACGGCCCGCGCCATGCTGGTGGAGGCTGCGGCCAAACGCTGGTCGGTGCAGGCTGATCAATGCCGTGTCGAGGCAGGCCAGGTCATCAACGTCAAGAGCGGCGCCAGGCTGGGTTTCGGCGAGCTGGCCAAGGACGCGGCCACACTCACGCCGCCGCAGGATGTGCGCTTCAAGGATCCCGGCCAGTACAAGCTGATCGGCAAGCCCATGCCGCGCCAGGACATCCCGCCCAAGACCGATGGCTCGGCCGTGTTCGGCATCGATGTCAAGGTCGATGGCATGGTGTATGCCGCCATCGCCCAGCCGCCCGTGTTTGGCGCCAAGGTGGCCAGTGTGGACGACAAGGCCGCCTTGCAGCGCAAGGGCGTGCTCAAGGTGTTGCGCATTCCGCAGGGCGTGGTGGTGGTGGCCAACAACTGGTGGCGTGCCAAGCAGGCGCTGGGCGATTTGAAGATCACGTACGAACCCTCGCCGCATGATCAGTACTCATCGGCCGAGATGCGCAAGCAGTACGAAACCGAACTGGCCGCCAACAAGGGCTTTGCCTACGGCACGAAAGGCAACACGGACGAGGCCCTCAAGCAGGCGGCCAAGGTGATCGAGGCCACGTACTGGGCCCCCTTGCTGGCGCATGCCGCCATGGAGCCCATGAACTGCGTCGTGAAGCTCTCCGCGGACGCCTGCGAGATCTGGAACGGCGAGCAGTTCCAGTCGATCGACCAGCCGGAGGTCGCGGCGGTCCTCGGAATGAAGCCCGAGCAGGTCAAGCTCAACATGCTCTTCGCCGAGACATGCAGCACGATGTGTACCGGCCCGCGGCGCTGTCCGAGTTCCGCGCCGCCGTGGATGGCCAGGGCCGCGTGACCGCGTGGTCCCACCGCCGGGCGGCGCCGGCCCTCAGTTACGACACGGTGCGCCGCCTGATGCCGGCCATGGCCTCGAACACGCCCGACAAGAACCAGATCGAAGGCGCTTTCGACATCCCCTACGACTTCGAGCATGTCGCGGTCAGGCAGATTCGCCCTGAGACGCCGGTGCCCGTGGGCTCCTGGCGCAGCGTGGGCCATTCGTACAACGCCTTCTTCACCGAAAGCTTTGTGGACGAACTGGCCTGGGCCGTGGGGCAGGACCCGGTGGCCTACCGCCGCAGTTTGCTGGGCAGGCACCCGCGCCATCTGGCTGTGCTGAACCTGGCTGCATCCAAAGCGGGCTGGGGCACGCCTTTGCCTGCAGGCCGAGCACGAGGCGTGGCCCTGCACGAGTCATTTGGCTCGATCTGTGCCGAGGTGGCCGAGGTGTCGGTGGAAGGCGGGCAGGTGCGCGTGCACCGCGTGGTCTGCGCCATCGACTGCGGCGTGGTGGTCAACCCGGACACGGTCGAGGCGCAGATGCAAAGCTCGATCGTCTATTGCCTGAGTGCGGCCCTGTATGGCGAGATCACCGTGGCCCAAGGCCGCGTCGAGCAAGGCAACTTCCCGAGCTACGACGCGCTGCACATGGCGCAGATGCCGGTGGTGGAGACCCACATCGTGCCCAGCACGGCCGCCCCGGGTGGCGTGGGCGAGCCCGGCACACCGCCGATTGCGCCAGCCGTCACCAATGCCGTGTACGCGCTCACGAAGAAGCGCGTTCGCTCCCTGCCGATCAAGCTGGGTGCATGAGCATCGCGGGCCTCATCCTGGCAGCGGGGCGGGGCGTGCGCTTTGGCGGTGACAAGCGTCTGGTGCGCCTGCCGGATGGCCGCACCTTGCTGGAAGCCACGCTGGCACGGCACGCCGGCCTCAGTTCGCCATTGTGGGTCGTACTTCGCCCCGGCGACGAGGCAGCATCTGCGCTGGCACGCTCGTACGGCGCGCAGATCCTGATCTGTGAAGACGCTCACCTGGGCATGGGGCACTCTCTGGCCTGCGGTGCGCGAGCCTTGATGGATGAGCCCGAGCTTGACGGGGTGGTGGTCGATCTGGCTGACATGCCTTGGGTGTCTGCCCACACCTTGCGCCTGATCCGGCAAGCCCTGGCCGAGCACGGGCAGGCGGTCGTGCCGCTTTACCAGGGACGCATGGGGCAACCACGCGGCTTGCCCGCGAGTTGCCTGGCGGCGCTCGCCCGCTTGCGGGGCGACGAGGGAGCCCGCCACATCGTCTCCTGGCAGGACGCCGTTCACGTGGATGTGGATGACCATGGCATCCTGCAAGACATTGATCGACCGGCCGATCTGACGCGGTTCACCGCCCTGGCGAGCGCCCGCCCGCCGTCGCCGCTTTGATCCACATCGTCCGCGCGCGCTCGGCGCCCGCGCATCGAGCCGGCTGCCTGTAACATCACCCGTGGGCCGCTGGGCCCGATCGGCCGATGTGGAGCTGGTCTTCCGGATACCTTCATGACTGTTGCGCGCCCTTCAGATTCCCGTTCAGGCTTGTTGATGCGCTGGCGCCGTCCCATGGCCGTGGTGGCCGGGCTGGCCGCGCTGTGGACCGTGGTGCCGGGCATGTTGTTGCCCGGCTGGGTTCGGCCCCAGATAGAACGCGCGGCCAGTGATGCCCTGGGGACACCGGTGGCCGTGCAGGCCGTGCAGATCCATCCCTGGACGGGCGTCGTGGCACTGGATGGTCTGGCCGTGTGGCCCGCGTCGACGCCGCTGTTGCGCGTGCAGCATGTGGAGGCGCAGTTGTCCCTGGAGTCCGTGTGGCGCTTGGCGCCGGTGCTGCGCAGGGTGAGCGTGCGCCAGCCCGAGCTCTGGGTCGAGCGTCAGTCGGCGAATCGCTTCAATTTCTCGGCTGTGCTCGACAAGCTGATGGCCGAGCCCAAGCCTGCCAAGCCTGAATCGCCGCCCGCGCGTTTCGCGGTGTTCAACATCGAATTGAGCGACGGCGTCATCCGCTACACCGATCGGGTCTTGCAGCAGGAACACCGCATCGATCAGTTGCACATCGGCGTGCCCTTTGTGTCCAACCTGCCCAGCTACGTCAATGTGGAGGTGCGGCCCCAACTGCGTGCCCGTGTAGACGGCAGCCCGCTGTCCATCCAGGGTGACACCTTGCCCTTTGCGCAGGGGCTGCGCTCCGTGGTGCAGGTGAAATGGGACAAGGTCAACGTGCCGCACTGGCTGGCCGCGGCGCAGCCTTTCGTGCCTGCACCGTGGCAGATGCAGGCCAGCGACGGCCTGCTGGACGCCGATCTGACGCTGAAGTTCGAGGAGCGCAAACCCCCTGCCGGGCCCAAGCTGAGCATCGAAGGCGGATTCAAGCTCAGTCAGCTGGCGCTTCAGTTGCCCCATGCACCCGCGCTGGGGCTGGTGGACGCTGGCTGGCGCAGCCTGGATGTCCAAGGCCTGGACGTCCAACCCTTGGAGCGGCAAGCCAGGCTGGGCGCCGTGCTGCTGGATGGCCTGAGTTGGCGCAATCGCCTGGCGCCGGTCGGCCAGCCTGCCGGGCAGACCCGTGCGGCGCCTTCGGCTGTGGCAGCCGCCCCCGCGGCCCCCGGCGTCAAGGCAGCCCCTTGGGCCTGGCAGGTCGGGCAGATCCGTGTGGGCGTGTCGCGTCTGGATGTGCAGACAGACGCCAGACAGCCCTGGCCCGCCATCGAGCAGTTGCGCTTGCAGTTGAATGGGCTCAGCAGCCAGCCCTCGGCCAAGCCGGCTGGCTGGCAGCTGGAGCTGCGTGATCAGCATGAAGCCAGCCTGCTGGCCCAAGGGCATGTGCAGCTTGCCAAACAATGGGTGGACGGCCAGCTGAACCTCAGCAAGTTGCAACTGGCGCCCTGGCTGGCTCCCGTGACGGACGCGCTGGCCTTGCCGCTGCAGGTCGAGCAGGGGCAGCTGGGTCTGCAGGCGCACCTCAGTGCACGGCTGCTGTCCGGCTCTGCCCTGGAGCCCGCGGAGCTGCGGCTCTTGTCCGGCCATGTGTCGCTCAACCAGTTCCATGCCCGAGCGGGGCGGCCATCTGGCGGCGGCAAGCCACTTGATGACCGCGTCAAGCTGGAGGAGCTGGCGCTGGAGGGCATCCAGGCGCACCTGGATCTCTCGGGGGCGCCCGAGCTGCGTACCTTGTCCATGTCGCAGCTTGCCATCGGCCAGCTTGATGTGGCCGCGACCAGGGGGCCACGTGGCGAGTGGATGGGCATGGCCGCCACAAGCGCGCCCGTCACCACACCCAAGGCCGCTCAGCCAGGCCGCAACGCCCAGGCCAGGTCGGCGGCCACGCCTGCGCCCAAAGTGACGCTGGCTGCCCTGCAATGCACGGCCTGTCAGTTCCAGTTCAGGGACCAGACGGTCAGCCCGGCAGCCCAGTTCGAAGTCCACCAGACGAACCTTCACCTGTCCGATCTCGGCAACGACCTGAGCCGGGCCATCGGTCTGGAACTCGACACCCTGGCGCAAGGCAAGGGCCGCGTGCAGCTCAAGGGCAGCATCAAGCCGCAACCCTTGCAGGTGGAGGCCAAGGTCAAGGTGGCCGGTCTGGACCTGCGCGCGGTGCAGCCCTACATCGATCCGCTGGTCAACATCACGGTGGCTGGCGCCAAGGCGCAGGCCGATGGCCAG
>JACPOH010000019.1:12947-15614 GCA_016185075.1 Aquabacterium sp.
AGGCCGATGGCCAGCTCAAGCTCCAGATGGCGCCCAGCGGCGGCTTGCAGGCGCGCTACAGGGGCCGAGCTGGCCTGTCGGATGTGCGCGTGCTGGACCGTGTCAACGATGCCGATTTCCTCAGCTGGCAAAGCCTGTCGCTGGATGGCACCGAGCTGGCGCTCGATGGCGATGCGGTCGATGCCAACCTGGGGCGCATTGCGCTCAAGGATTTCTATGGCCGCCTCATCATCAACCCAAGCGGGCAGCTGAATGTGGCGGGCATCATGCGCCACGAGGCCGGTGCGCAGGCCCGCTCCCTCACCACGCCCGAGCCCGCCGCGTCCGCGCCAGCGGCCAAGCCGTCGCCTGCCGCTCAGCCTGCTGCCTCCCAGGCCCAGCCCCTGGCCGCCGCCAGCGCCAAGCCGGCACCCAAGCTGCGCTGGCAGCAGATCGTGCTCAGCAAAGGCCGCGTGGATTTCACCGACAACTTCATCAAGCCGAACTACTCGGCCCGCCTGACGCAGATCGAGGGTGACGTGTCCGCCGTGTCATCGGCTCGGCCGGAGCCCGCCACGGTCAAGATCTCGGGCGCGGTGGACGACGCTGCGCCCTTGTCGATCACGGGCCAGCTGCACCCGCTGGGTCCCAAGCTCTATACCGACATTCAGGGGTCGGCCAAGGGCATCGAACTGACGCGCCTGACACCCTATGCGTCGCGCTATGCCGGTTACGCGATCGAGAAGGGCACCTTGTCGGTCTCGGTGCACTACAAGATCGATGGCGGCAAGCTCGAGGCCAGCAACCAGGTCTTCCTGGATCAGCTCACCTTTGGCGAGAAGACCGACAGCCCGGAGGCCACCAAGCTGCCCGTGCTGTTTGCCGTGTCCCTGCTCAAGAACAGCAAGGGCGAAATCGATGTCAACTTGCCGATTTCCGGCTCGCTGGATGACCCCGAGTTCTCGGTGGGCGGGATCATCTGGCGCGTCATCGTCAACCTGGTCACCAAGGCGGTGACAGCGCCGTTTGCGCTGCTGTCCGGCGGCGGCTCGGATGAGCTGGGCTATGTGGCCTTCGATGCCGGGCAGGCCGACCTCAACCCCAAGGCACAGCAGGCCCGGGACCCCCTCGTGGCCAAGCTGGCGGATCGCCCGGCGCTCAAGTTGCAGGCGACGGGGCGAGCCGACCCGGCGCTGGATATCGAAGGCCTTCGCAACGCCCATGTGGCGGCGCTGATGCGCGCGGCCAAGGCGAAGGCCACCGGGCAGGCCATCTCGGAGGTGCAGATCGCACCCGAGGAGCGCAGCGCCTGGCTGGCCGCCGCGTACAAGGCGGCCGACATCCAGAAGCCCCGCAACCTCATCGGCCTGGCCAAGGCGTTGCCTGAGGCCGAGATGGAGGCCTTGCTGAAGGCCTCGGCCTCGGTGGGGCCGGACTCTTTGCGCACCCTGGCCAACCAGCGGGGCGATCGGGTCAAGGCCTACCTGGCGCGCAAGCTGCCACCCGAGCGCGTGCTGCTGACGGCATCCAAAGTGGGCCTGGAGGGCCTGGCGGACGACAAGGGCCCGTCAACCCGAGTGCAGTTCGAGGTGAAGTGAGGGGGGGCGACACCTGGTCCAGTCGGACCGTCGCCACATCAGGTGCAGCAAATCCGCAACAAATCGCGCCACGCTGGCGTGGCCCCCACAAAGGCCGAGGGCCCGTCACCGGTCTGGTGAAGGGCCCTCGTACCTGCTGAGAAGCAGGTTGAAAGATGACAGCGTTGCTTTCGCAACCATCCGTGGTGTCTCTTGGCCTCGCCCTTCAGCGTCAAATGCCGCACTTGAGGGGCCGTCGAGGTTCAGATCCACCAATGTTTCTGGTTGGATTTCTTTAGAATTGAAACTATTTTCCGAGCCAAGCGGGCCTTTGTGCTTAATTGCGTCTTAAATTGTCCTGAAATCAATTGAGCCTGAGCTGAGATGCAGCGTTCGTAGGCGACGATGCAGGCCAACACACTCTGATTGATCGGTTGGGGAACACTTGTCGCGCAACTGTTACCGTTTTGATCGATTCGAGCTTCGACCTACCGAGCGGGTTTTGTACCTCGAGGGCGAACCGACGAATCTGGGCGCACGAGCTGTCGAGGTGCTGACGGTGTTGGTGTCCGAATATGGCCGGGTGGTCAGCAAGTCGGAGTTGCTGGACCGCGTCTGGCCCAACGTCGTCGTCGAGGAAAACAACCTGCAGGTGCAGATTTCCTCGCTGCGCAAGCTGCTGGGGGCCAAGTCGATCGCCACCGTGCCGGGCCGAGGCTACCGCTTCTGCCTGCCCGTTGAGGGCGATGGCGAGGGGGGTACCGGCGCGTCCCCGGCCTTGTCGCCGTCAGCGCGGGCCGTGGATGACACGCTGTCCGTCCTGCCTGCCATGCCTGGGCCGGTCTGGGGGCGGGAGGCCGACCAGGCCGCACTGGACGCCTTGCTGCCCGCACCGCTGATCACGCTGGTGGGGCAGGCCGGCATCGGCAAGACGGCATTTGCCCTCAGCGTGGCCCATGCGTGGCGCCATGATCGTCGTGATGGTGCGGCCTGGGTTGAACTGGCTGCCATCGCCGACCCGGATCTGGTGGTGTCCATGGTGGCGCAAGGCCTGGGCTTGTCCTCAGGCGGGCAGGACCCGCTGCACGCTCTCGTGGCCGCGCTCAAGCCC
>JACPOH010000020.1 GCA_016185075.1 Aquabacterium sp.
CTGGCGCTTGCGCCTGAAGGTGTTCGCGCCTGATGACGACTTCCCCATCGTGGCGTCGGTCAACGGCATCTGGAACTCGGCCAACTGGTTCGAGCGTGAAGCCTTCGACCTGTTCGGCATCGTGTTCGATGGCCACGAAGACCTGCGTCGCATCCTGACCGACTACGGTTTCATCGGCCACCCGTTCCGCAAGGACTTCCCGGTGTCCGGCCACGTCGAAATGCGCTACGACGAAGCGCAAAAGCGCGTGATCTACCAACCGGTCACCATCGAGACGCGCGAGATCACCCCGCGCATCATCCGCGAAGATAACTACGGCGGCTTGAAATGACCCACCCCCTACGCGCTTCGCGCGCCCCCTCAAGGGGGCAACACCGACAGACCGGCAAAGCCGGATCTGTGGTGTTTGCTGGATCGGGCTGTGCTGTGCGAGAAGTGCAGTGTTGCGGCACCGTGGAGAATTGATATGGCAGAAATCAAGAACTACACCCTGAACTTCGGTCCGCAGCACCCGGCCGCGCACGGCGTGCTGCGTCTGGTGCTGGAGTTGGACGGCGAAGTCATTCAGCGTGCCGACCCCCACATCGGCCTGCTGCACCGCGCCACCGAAAAGCTGGCCGAGTCCAAGACCTATATCCAGTCGCTGCCTTACATGGACCGCCTGGATTACGTCTCGATGATGTGCAACGAGCACGCCTACTGTCTGGCCATCGAAAAGATGCTGGGCATCGAGGTGCCGGTGCGCGCGCAGTACATCCGCGTGATGTTCGCCGAGATCACCCGGGTGCTGAACCACCTGCTGTGGTTGGGCTGTCACGGCTTCGACTGCGGCGCCATGAACATCCTGATCTACTGCTTCCGTGAGCGTGAAGACCTGTTCGACATGTACGAAGCCGTGTCGGGCGCCCGCATGCATGCGGCCTACTTCCGTCCGGGTGGTGTCTACCGTGACCTGCCGGACGCCATGCCGCAGTACAAGGTCAGCAAGATCAAGAACGCCAAGACGATCGCTCGCATGAACGAGAACCGTCAAGGCTCGCTGCTGGACTTCATCGACGACTTCACCCAGCGCTTCCCCAAGCTGGTGGACGAGTACGAAACTTTGCTGACCGACAACCGCATCTGGAAGCAGCGTACGGTGGGCATCGGTGTGGTGTCGCCTGAGCGCGCGCTGCAGATGGGCCTGACGGGCGCCATGCTGCGTGGTTCCGGCATCGTGTGGGACCTGCGCAAGCACCAGCCCTATGACGTCTACGACAAGCTGGACTTCGACATCCCCGTGGGCACCAATGGCGACTGCTATGACCGCTATGTGGTTCGCGTTGAAGAGCTGCGTCAGTCCAACCGCATCATCAAGCAGTGCGTGGACTGGTTGCGTGCCAACCCGGGCCCGGTCATCACCGACAACCACAAGGTGGCACCACCTTCGCGCGTCGAGATGAAGACCTCGATGGAAGAGCTGATCCCCCACTTCAAGCTGTTCACCGAAGGCTTCCATGTGCCCGAGTGCGAGGCCTATGCTGCGGTCGAACACCCGAAGGGCGAATTCGGCATCTACCTGGCATCCGACGGTGCCAACAAGCCTTACCGCCTGAAGATCCGTGCCCCTGGCTTCCCGCACCTGGCTGCGCTGGACGAAATGTCTCGCGGCCACATGCTGGCTGACGCCGTGGCCATCATCGGCACGATGGACATCGTGTTCGGTGAGATTGACCGCTAAGTGAGTGATCGACAAACCATGTTGAGCGAACAAACCAAAGCGCGTTTCGACCGCGAACTCGCCAAGTACCCGGCCGACCAGCGCATCTCCGCGGTCATGGCCTGCCTGTCCATCATCCAGCAGGAGCGTGGCTGGGTGTCGCCTGAAAGCGAGCAGGAAGTGGCTGACTACATCGGCGTGGCGCCCATCGCCGTGCACGAAGTCGTCACCTTCTACAACATGTACAACCAGCAGCCGGTGGGCCAGTTCAAGCTGAACGTGTGCACCAACCTGCCTTGCCAGTTGCGTGACGGCCAGAAGGCCCTGCAGTACCTGTGCGAGAAGCTGGGTGTCGAAAACGGTGGCACCACGCCCGATGGCCTGTTCACCGTGCAGCAGTGCGAGTGCCTGGGCGCCTGTGCCGATGCACCGGTGATGCTGGTCAACGACCGTCAGATGGTCAGCTACATGAGCAACGATAAGCTGGACAAGCTGGTCGATGTGCTCAAGGCCCAGGCCAAGTGAGGCAGGAACAAGATGCTTGATCTTTCCCAATTCCAGGCGACCGGCACGGAAACCGTTTTCCACGGCCGCCACATCGAGCCGCAGATCTATGCGGGTATCGACGGCAACAACTGGGGTCTGAAGGACTACGAAGCCCGTGGCGGCTACGCGGCCCTGCGCAAGATCCTGGGCAAGGACGGTGGCCCTGGCATGACCCAGGACCAGGTTATCGCTGAAGTCAAGGCTTCTGCGTTGCGTGGTCGTGGCGGCGCCGGCTTCCCCACCGGCCTGAAGTGGAGCTTCATGCCCCGCGCCTTCCCCGGTCAGAAGTACCTGGTCTGCAATTCCGATGAAGGCGAACCGGGTACCTGCAAGGACCGCGAGATCCTGCGTTTCAATCCGCACACCGTGATCGAAGGCATGGCCATTGCGGCTTACGCCATGGGCATCACCGTGGGCTACAACTACATCCACGGCGAAATCTTCGAGGTGTACGAACGTTTCGAAGCGGCCCTGGAAGAAGCCAGTGCTGCCGGTTACCTCGGCAACAACATCATGGGCAGCGAAACTACGAGATCCCGATGGGCACGCCGTTTGCCAAGCTGCTGGAGCTCGCCGGTGGCGTGCGCGGCGGCCGCAAGCTCAAGGCCGTGATCCCAGGTGGTTCGTCGATGCCGGTGCTGCCTGCCAACATCATGATGGAGTGCACGATGGACTATGACTCCATCGCCAAGGCCGGCTCGATGCTGGGCTCGGGCGCCGTCATCGTGATGGACGAGACCCGCTGCATGGTCAAGAGCCTGCTGCGCCTGTCCTACTTCTACATGCACGAATCGTGTGGCCAGTGCACGCCTTGCCGTGAAGGCACGGGCTGGCTGTGGCGCATGATGGACCGCATCGAGCACGGCAAGGGCCGTCCGGAAGACATCGACCTGCTGAACTCCGTTGCCGACAACATCCAGGGCCGCACCATCTGCGCGCTGGGTGATGCCGCTGCGATGCCGGTGCGTGCTTTCATCAAGCACTACCGCGAAGAGTTCGTGCACCACATCGAACACAAGACCTGCATGGTCCCGTCGTACATCTGATCGGGCAACACAAATGGTTGAAATCGAAATCGACGGACGAAAAGTCCAGGCCCAGGAAGGCAGCATGGTGATCCGTGCCGCCGAAGAAAATGGGACCTTCATCCCGCACTTCTGCTATCACAAGAAGTTGTCGATCGCGGCCAACTGCCGCATGTGCCTCGTGGACATCGAGAAGGCGCCCAAGCCCATGCCGGCCTGCGCCACCCCGGTCACGCAAGGCATGATCGTGCGCACCAAGAGCGAGAAGGCCATCAAGGCTCAGCAGAGCGTGATGGAGTTCCTGCTCATCAACCACCCGCTGGATTGCCCCATCTGCGACCAGGGCGGTGAGTGCCAGCTGCAGGACCTGGCCGTGGGCTACGGTGGCTCGGCTTCGCGCTACAAGGAAGAAAAGCGCGTGGTTTTCCACAAGGAAGTCGGCCCGCTGATCTCGATGGAAGAAATGAGCCGTTGCATCCAGTGCACGCGCTGCGTCCGCTTCGGTCAGGAGATCGCCGGCGTGATGGAGCTGGGCATGGCCCACCGCGGTGAGCATTCCGAGATCACGACCTTTGTCGGCCGCTCGGTGGACTCCGAACTGTCGGGCAACATGATCGACATCTGCCCCGTCGGTGCGCTGACCAGCAAGCCTTTCCGCTACAGCGCCCGCACCTGGGAGCTGTCGCGCCGCAAGAGCGTGTCGCCGCATGATTCCACCGGCGCCAACCTGATCGTTCAGGTGAAGAACGGCAAGGTGATGCGCGTGGTGCCGCTCGAAAACGAAGACGTCAACGAGTGCTGGATCGCCGACCGTGACCGCTTCAGCTACGAAGCGCTCAACAGCGACGCCCGCCTGACCAAGCCCATGATCAAGCAGGGCGGCCAGTGGGCGGAAGTTGAATGGACGGTGGCGCTGGAATACGTGGCCAACGGCCTCAAGGGCATCAAGACCGAACATGGTGCGAACGCCATCGGTGCCTTGGCAACCGAACACAGCACGGTGGAAGAGCTCTTCCTGCTGGCGCAACTGGTGCGCGGTCTGGGCTCCGACAACGTCGACACCCGCCTGCGTCAGGCTGACTTCACGACCGGTGCCGGCGCGCGCTGGCTGGGCCTGCCGATCGCCGAGCTGTCCACGCTGGACCGCGCCCTGGTGGTCGGCTCTTTCCTGCGCAAGGACCACCCGCTGTTCGCCTCGCGTCTTCGTCAGGCTGCCAAGCGTGGCGCGCAGATCTCGGCCATCGGCGGTGCCAATGATGATTGGTTGATTTCGCTGAGCCAGCGCGTGACCGTGGCGCCGAGCGCCTGGGCACAAGCCTTGGCCGATGTGGCTGCGGCCGTGGCCGCCGAGCGAGGCGTGTCGGCCCCTGCTGTCGGCAATGCGACCGACGCCGCCAAGGCCATCGCCGCATCGCTGCTGTCTGGCCAGAGCAAGGCCATCCTGCTCGGCAACGCCGCTACACAACACCCGCAAGCTTCGTCGCTGCAGGCGCTGGCGCAATGGATTGCCGAGCAAACCGGCGCCAAGCTGGGCTTCCTGGGCGAGTCGGCCAACACGGTCGGTGCGCAGCTGGTGGGCGCTCAGCCGCAACAAGGCGGCCTGAACGCCGGCCAGATGCTGGCTGGCAAGGGCCTGAAGGCCATGGTGCTGTTGGGCGTCGAGCCCGAGTTCGACACGGCCAACCCGAGCGCGGCCATGGCCGCCGTGCAGGGGGCCGACATGGTCGTCTCGCTGTCGTCGTTCAAGACCAGCGCCAATGAGTACGCCGACGTGATCCTGCCGATCGCGCCGTTCTCCGAAACCTCCGGCACGTTTGTGAATGCCGAAGGCCGCGTGCAGAGCTTCCACGGTGTGGTCAAGCCGCTGGGCGATACCCGCCCCGCCTGGAAGGTGCTGCGCGTGCTGGGCACGATGCTGGGCCTGGAAGGCTTCGCCTACGAGACCTCGGAAGAGGTCAAGGCCCGCGCGCTGGGTGACCTGGCCGCGCTGCCAGCCAAGCTCAACAACGCGACCTCGGCTGCCATCAACCTGAGCGCATCGACCGGTGGTCTGCAGCGCCTGGCTGATGTGCCCATCTACAGCGCTGACGCCCTGGTGCGCCGCGCGCCTTCGCTGCAAGCCACGGCTGACGGCAAGGCGCCTGTGGCCAGCCTGCCGCAAGCCCTGTGGGCCGAGTTGGGCCTGGCCGAAGGCGCCCAAGTCAAGGTGTCTCAAGACGGTGGCTCGGCTGTGTTGCCCGCTGTTCTGGACGCCAGCCTGCCTGCCAATGTGGTGCGCGTGCCTGCCGGCCACCCGGCCACCGCCACCCTGGGCGCATCGTTCGGCACGGTCCGTGTCGAAAAAGCCTGAAGGGTAGGGGAGACAACAGATGATTGACACCCTGTACAACGCTGGTGCCGCCAACCTGGGCGCAGCATGGCCCGTGGTCTGGTCGCTGATCAAGATCGTGGCGCTCCTGCTGCCGCTGCTGGGCTGCGTGGCTTATCTGACCCTGTGGGAGCGCAAGGCGATTGCCTGGTCGCAGATCCGTCCGGGCCCCAACCGCACGGGTCCCCTGGGCCTGCTGCAACCTATTGCGGACGCGGTCAAGCTGATCTTCAAGGAAATCATCCTGCCGTCGGCTGCGAACAAGCCTTTGTTCCTGCTGGGTCCGATCATGACGATCATGCCCGCACTGGCTGCCTGGGCGGTGATCCCCTTTGGCCCTGAAGTGGCGCTTGCCAACGTCAACGCCGGTCTGCTGTTCCTGATGGCGATCACCTCGCTGGAAGTCTATGGCGTGATCATCGCCGGTTGGGCTTCCAACTCGAAGTACGCCTTCCTGGGCGCCATCCGTGCTTCGGCGCAAATGGTGTCTTACGAAATCGCCATGGGCTTCTGCCTGGTGATCGTGCTGATGACGGCCGGTTCGCTCAACATGACCGACATTGTGATGAGCCAGAACAAGGGT
>JACPOH010000021.1:0-5185 GCA_016185075.1 Aquabacterium sp.
GAGGCCATCGCCCACCATGGCCACGGTCAGCCGCTCGCCGGCCTCGCCTCGCTGCAAGCGCTGGATGTGGTCGGCCTTGTCGCCCGGGAGCACCTCGGCCACCACCTGCTGGATGCCCAGTCGCTCAGCCATCGCCTGTGCCGCACCTCGGTTGTCCCCGGAAATCATCACCGTGCGCACCTGCAAGGCATGCAGGCGCGCCACCGCTTCGGCTGCGCCGGCCTTGAGTTCGTCACCAAAGGCCATGGCCGCCATGACCTGCCAGCCAGGCGCCGCCCCAGGCTCAGGGTTTCGGCGCATGAGCCATGAAACGGTGGCCCCGCTGGCGGCCCAACTGTCCGCCTGAGCCTTCAGTGCCGCATCAATGTGGCTTGCCTGCTCCTCCACCCAACGCGAGCTGCCCAGCCCCCAGTCGCCCAGCAACTCGGTCGCCTCGCCAGCATCGCTGAGACACCCCACCACCCCCCTGCCAGGCATGGCCTGAACGGCCTGCACCACCCAGCCTGCCTGGCCTTGTGCAGCCTCCAGCACCGCACGCGCCAAAGGGTGCTCGCTGCCCGCCTGCAGGGCCGCCGCGACCTGCAGCGCCCGAGCCCTGTCCCAGGCCAAAGAGGTGGGCTGCGGGGCGATCTGCCAGTCGATCAGGCGCGGATGCCCGCGGGTCAGGGTGCCGGTCTTGTCGAAAGCCACCACCTGCACGCGGTGAGCGGTCTCCAGCGCTTGCGGGTCCTTGATGAGGATGCCCTGGCGAGCGGCCGCGCCCGTCCCGGCCATGATGGCAGCGGGCGTTGCCAGGCCCAAGGCGCACGGGCAGGCAATGACCAGCACGGCCACGGCCCGGATCAAGGCCACCTCGCCGCCTGCACCGGCCCACCACCATCCCAGCCCCGTCAGCAAGGCCACGACCAGCACGGTGGGCACGAACACAGCCGATACCCGGTCCACGACGCGCTGGATGGGCGCCTTGCTCGCCTGGGCGTCCACGACGCGGCGGATGATGTGCGCGAGCATCGTCTGCCCCCCCACCGCCGTCACCTGCATGACCAGCCGCCCTTCCCCATTGACCGCGCCACCAGTCAGGCGGTCGCCCTGGCTCTTGGCAACCGGCAGGGGCTCACCCGTGAGCATGGCTTCGTCCACGTGGCTGGCGCCTTCGATGACCGTGCCATCGGTGGGGATGCGCTCGCCTGGGCGCACGATGAGGGTGTCGCCCACCAGCACCTGGGACAAGGGCACGGTGACCTCGCCTTGTGGGCCAAGCCGCGACACGGTGTCCGGCCGCAAGGCCTGCAGCGCCCGGATGGCGGCGGTGGTCTGGCGCTTGGCGCGCGCCTCCAGCGCCTTGCCCAGCAAGACCAGGGTGATCACCACGGCAGACGATTCGAAATACAGATCGGGCCCGCCATGTGCCCCGTGCGCAGACTGCGCATGGCTCCACCACAACCAGCACGACAGCCCCCAGGCCGCGCTGGTGCCCAAGGCCACGAGCTGGTCCATGTTGCCGCTGCCATCCTTGAGCGCCGCCCACCCGGCCTTGTAAAAACGCGCCCCCAGGCCGAACTGCACCGGCGTGGCCAGCGCGAACTGCACCCAGGCGGGCCAGAAATGGTGCGCGCCCCACAACATCGGCAGCACCAAGGGCAGGCTGGCGACGCCCCCCAGCAACACGGCACCCCACACGTCCCACCAGGGCACCACCGCCTCGACCACGGGCGCATCAGGCAACTGGATGAGCGCGTGGTAGCCAGCCCCCTCGACCGCGTTCACCAGGCTGGCCGGGTCCAGATCGGCAGCCTGCGGGGCCAAGGTCACGCTGGCCGTTTCGGTGGCGAAATTGACCTGTGCCTCCAGCACGCCAGGCACCTTGCGCAAAGCCCGCTCGACACGCCCGACACAGGCAGCGCAGGTCATGCCGCGCACGGCAAGCTGCACCGGCTCGGGCGGTGAAGAAGAGACAGAAGCAGAAACAGAGGACATGACGCGGCCTTGGATTCGGTCCATGATGATGGCACTTTCAACCCTGACACCATGTCAAGGTCAAGTGCACGAGGCTTTTCGCCATGGCTTGATCACGGTCATGCGCACACGCTTGACCTTACCATGATGGCAAGGTTCACACTCATCTGCATCGATCTTGCAACTTGGAAAGGACGCCCATGAGCGACACAAACAGTCACGAGCTTCAGGTCAAAGGCATGAGCTGCCAACACTGCGTCAAGGCCGTCACCAAAGCGATACAGGCGCTCGATGGGAGCGCCACGGTGGCCGTGGATCTGCCGCAGGGTACGGTCACGGTGCGCACCACGCTCAGCCGCGAAGCCACAAGCCAGGCGATCAGCGATGAAGGCTATGAAGTCCAGGCCTGAGTCGCCACCGGCCACGCTGCCAGTCAACATTGGTGAGGCCTCCCGCCTGACCGGCGTGTCGGCGAAGATGATCCGGCATTACGAGGGGCTGGGGCTGCTGCCCGCGCCACCACGAACCGACTCGGGCTACAGGCGCTACGACCCGGACGCCATCCACACGCTGCACTTCATCCGGCGTGCACGCGACCTGGGCTTCAGCATGGCCGACATCGGGCAGTTGCTGGACCTGTGGCGCAACCGACGCCGATCGAGCGCCGCCGTCAAGAAGCTCGCCGTGCAGCACGTGGCCACGCTGGAGGCACGCATCCAGGCGCTCGAAGCCATGAAGCGCACCTTGAATGAACTGGCCGAGCAATGCCATGGGGACGAGCGTGCCTGCTGCCCCATCCTGGACGATCTGGCTGGCACACCCGCACCGCCAGCGCCGTCAGGCTGCCACTCGTCACGTCATTGAGCGACCTGGTCGCAAGGGGCATGACGAACCACAGCTTTGCGTGCATGATCTGGGTCAAGCAAGGAACACACGAGGAGCCAGCCCATGCCCGACATTGCCCCTGATGAATGGCCACTGCAGTCGTCCAGTCTGGGCGCCTGCGGCATCCGCACACGGGTCCTGCAAGGCGGGCAAGACCTGAAGGCCACGGAAGCGGTGGTCTTCGTGCACGGCAACCCTGGCTCCTGTGAAGACTGGCGGCCATTGATGCAGGCTGTGGCGCCGCTGGGGCGGGTCGTGGCCATGGACATGCCGGGCTTTGGCCAGGCCGACAAGCCTGCCAACTACCCCTACTCCGTGGAAGGCGGCACAGCCTTCCTGACCGAGGCACTCAAGCAGTTGGGCGTGCTGCGGGCCCATCTGGTGCTGCATGATTTTGGGGGCCCCTGGGGCCTGATGTGGGCGGCCATGAACCCCTTGGGGCTGGCCAGCCTGACCCTGATCAACACGGGTGTGCTCAAAGGCTACCGCTGGCACTACATGGCGCGCATCTGGCGCACCCCCTTGCTGGGTGAACTGCAACAGCTGATCACCACCCGCAGCGGCTTCAAATGGGCCATCTCGGTGGGTTGCCCCAAAGGTTTGCCACTCGAGTTCGTCAACCGGATGTACAAGGACATGGACTGGGGCACCAAGCGGGCCATTCTCAAGCTCTACCGTGCCACCGGTGACCTGGACAACCGGAGCCAGGCGCTGGAAAAGATGCTGGCGCCACTCAACCCGCCCACGCTGGTGGTGTGGGGCGCCGCCGACCCGTACCTGCCCGCGCGTTACGCTGAGCAGCAAAAAGAGACCTTCGCCAGAGCCCAGGTGGTCTTGCTGCCGCAAAGCGGCCACTTCCCTTTTGCAGACGACCCACAAGGCGTGGCGGATGCCGTGGTGCCCTTCATGCGGCAGCAACTCACGAAGTCACAGGCCAAGGACCTCTCCGCCTGAGGCCGGGCAGGTCTCAACAGCCCGAGGTGTCAACCGAGATGATCGGCAGGCCGCCATCCGTCTGAGGCGAGGTGTAGCTGACCGCGCAATTGGCCGCCTGAGGTGCGCCATCTTTCTGGAAGATGGTGCGGTCGGCCACATGCACGGCCGTGAAGCCCGAGAGCTGCAAGGCGCTTTCGATACCGGCAGGGTTCCCGCCCTGAGGATACCCTCGCTCCATGTGCACGCTGCCGCTGGGCAGGTTCAGCACCGAACGCCCGGCGGACAGCTGGCAATCTGCCTGGGTGGCGCACTTCACATGCATCAGCACGCTGGCCGACTGCACAGCACCGTCAAGCCCCGCCAGCACCGATTTGCGCGCCTCGGCAGGCAGATCCACAAACGCAGGCAAGGCGGTCGCCGACACACTGCCCATGATCGTGATGGCACAGATCATTTCGAGCAGGGAGGTTCCTCGCTGGGCAATTTGTGAAGCAGGGATGCGGCGCATGTTGGGCGAACCTTCACTGCGTGTGGCGAAGGTTTATCGTGTGATGGAATCGGTGAGCAACAAGTCTCACGTGATTCTAGAAGGCCGCTCCTGCGCTGCCCACCTCTGGATAGGTGGCCTTCAATCCGGACTGCGCTCGATGTCCGCCATGATGGCCACGATCTGTTCTGGTGTCGGCAAGGATGGCGAACGGTAGACCAGCTCGCCTTTCCGGTTCACGAAATACACCTGCCCCGGGTGCGCGTCCAGGGTGTCGCCTTTGGGCTCGCCGCCTTTGCTCAGCAGCAGCTGTATCGCCTGCACATCATTGACCGAAGGCGCGGCCGCCAACCAGCCTGCCGCCGGCTGGTAGGCCTTGATCCAGCGGGCCAGGGCCTGAGGGGTGTCGGACAGGGGGTCGATGCTCAAGGACAGGAACTGCGACCGGGCTGACAGCTTGCCTACGGCGAGCTTCTGGGCCTGGGCGAACAGGGCCCCCTGGATCGGGCAAATGGCCGAACAGCTCGTGTAGACCAGTTGGATGGCGGTGACATGCCCCTTGCACAAGGCCGCCAGATGGGTGGCCTGGCCTTGATGCGTTTTGACCGGCCACGCTGGCAAGGGGCGCACAGGCAAGACCGGGCCAAAGGGAAAGTGCTGGCTGACGCGCTCGGCGGCGGCCTGCTCTTCAGAGGGCTTGGCCCCACGCCTGGCGGCCGACCTGTCCGCACCCGATGCAGCCATCGGTGCGCCCACGGCCCAGGCTGCGGCCAGGCCCAGCAAGAGGCGCCGACGGTGGATGAGGCTCACGCCAGGGTGTGTCGGGCAAAGGCTCATCGCGAAGTCAGGTAAGCCCACAGTGCCGCGCACTGTTCGGGTGTGGCCTGATAGCGGGGCATCACGGTGCTGACCATGACCATG
>JACPOH010000021.1:5197-18441 GCA_016185075.1 Aquabacterium sp.
GGCGCTCAAGGGGCTGGCATAGGTGCGTGCAGCCGATGAACCCGAAGCCGCCTGATCCGACTGGGGAACGGGTTGACGCGCCTCGTGACAGTTGCTGCAACGCGAGGCCAGCGCGGGCAGTGGCATGGACTGCCCGGCCAGGGTGGCGCTCATGGCCTGCTCGCCATGGAACAGGGCCCGCCCCTCCGACCTGCGCGCCTGCTGCTGCCACCAGACATAGCCCCCCGCCAACACGGCAGCGGCAACGGCCGCAGTCAGCATCAGCCACAACCGCCAGTGGCCCCGGCCCTCGTCAGAGCGGGCCATAAATCACTCCCAGCGCGTTCAGGTACGTGCCGGCATTGCCAGTGAAGCCCAATACGCGGTTGCCCGTGGGCACGGTGTAATCGAATGCGGTGTTGCTGGTCTGGCCTTGACCCGTGCCATACGGGCCCAGCACGCGGCCGGTGTTGGTGACGAAGTTGAGCACCGAGATCACCCCCGTCGAACCGACCTTGCCATAGATGCGGACCAGGTACTCGTTGGCTGGCCAGGTCACGGTCACCGCCGAGCCGCCCGTGCCGCCATGCGACGGCAGGTTGGCGGGCGTAGCCAGCCCCTGGATCGAGTCCAGCCACCAGCCCGCGCGCACGATCACCCCTGTGAGCTTCTGCCCGGCCACAACGGTATCGGTGAACGCGGTACCTGTTGTCGTCTTGCCGAAGATCGTGCCGATGGCGTAAGGCACTGGCGCCGCGCCCTCCTCGCTGCCGATCTGCGACAGGTAGGCCACCAGGTTGCCCATGTCGGTACTGTTGATCACGGCGCCATTCAGGCTGGCGCTGTTGTGTGCGCTGACTGCGTCGGCCAAGGTGGCCGCCGAGCCATCATGCAGGTAAGGCCCGGTCGCCCACACATCGCGCAAGGTGGGAATGTCCAGACCAGGCAAGGTGCCGCCCAGGCGGCTGCCGCTGCTGGCCCTGATCGTGCCGATGTCCTTCAATTGCGTGGCGTCTCCGCTGAGGGTGAAGTCATTGCCGCCATGGCAACGCGCGCAATTGAGGTTCTTGAACACCGTCTTGCCCGCCAGGGCTGCGGCGGTGAGGCTGCCATCGGCATTGCGGTTCGGCGACGGCGCGAAGCTGTTGAGTGAAGCCACGTAGGCGGCCAGGGCATCCAGGTCGGGGCTGATGCCAGCCTTTTTGTCACCCAGGGTCTGGCTGCGCGTGCCCAGCTTGAAGTCCGCGTCATTCATCAGGCCCGTGCCGCCTGCCAGACCACGGATCTGGCCTTCGAAGTCCTGCACTTCGTCGAAGTTGGCGCTCCAGTGCAGGAAGCCATTGGCCATCCCTGCACGGCCACGCAGCGCGATGGTGTTGCGCAGGCCTTCACCCAGGCCGGTCAGATCCCAGACACGGCCATCATGCCCACCGTCGTTGTGGCAGCTGGCACAGCTCATGTAGCTGTCTCGCGCCAGGCGCGGATCACGGGCGTCATAGAACAGCTGCTTGCCCTTGAGCACCGTGGCTGGCAGCTTCTCGGTCGTGATGGCATTCAGCGTGGCCTGCGCCTTGAGCGTGGTCTGGCCGAAGTTCACCAGCGGCGTCAGGTCCATGACGCTGACCGTGCGGCTCATGAAGTTGCTCACATACAGCTTCAGGCCATCTGGCGACAACACCAGGCCTTGAGGCGCGAGACCCACCTCCAGGCGGAAGAGCTCCTGCTTGCCGGCCGCGTCCACCACCGCCACCTGGCGGTTGGTCTCCAGCGCCACGAACAGGTAGGCACCCTTGGGGTGGAAGGCCGCCGCACTGGCCACGCTCGACAGGTTGAAATCCACACGACCGGGCAGATCCTCGCTGAGGCTGCCCATGTCGATGCGGGAGCTGACGGAACGCACCGTGTGCTTGAACTCCAGGTTGTTGCCGTCACGCAGCGTACCGCGCTTGATGTTGTCCTGCTTGGAGGGCACCCAGGCGGTCTGGCCATCTGGCGAGATGGCGGCGGCACCCAGGTAGTTGGGAACGCCTCGACCCGAATTGGCGCCGTCCACGCGCTCGCTGTGCGCCAGCACCACGTTCTTGCTCAGGCTCATGGCGCGTGGGTCCACCACCAGCACATCTGCACCGACAGGGTCACCCATCGCATTGGTCGTACTGATGTTGGCCGTCCCCTCGCCGGGCAACGGTCTGGTGATGAAGCGCGACAGCAAGAGCTTGTCACCAGCCGCAGTCAGCGCCATGTGCCGCACATCCATGCCGACATCCAGCGAGCCCACCTGGGCACCGGACGTGCCGTCGAGCTTGAGCAGCTTGCCACCGGCTTCCAGCGTCACCAGCGCGCTGCCATCGACTGGCGAAAACACGATGCCGTAGGGCTGCGACGCACGCGGCAGGCTGATGGTCTGCACCACGGCCAGGGTACTGGGGCTGATCACGCTGATGGACGAACCGAACTTGTTGACCACCCACATGCGCCCGTCATTGGCGCGTGCGATGCTGCGCGGCGCGCTGCCCACATTGATCTCGGCCACGCGGGCATTGGTGCCCGTGTCGAACACGCTGACGGAATCGTTGTCGGCGTTGACCACCCACAGACGCGTGGACGCGCCGGAGCGTGGTTCCAGTGCCAGACTGGACGTCGCACGGCTGGCAGACGTTGCTGCCCCGCTGGTCACCGCCTGCAGGAAGCGGTACGACGCGACTCGGCCATCATCGGTGCGTACCGTCAGCACGACGCCGTAAACGCCCGGCGCGCTGTAGCTGTGGTTGGCCGCGGTCGAGGTGCTGAACGGCGTGTCACCCGTGCCATCACCGAAATTCCAGCTGTACTGCGAGCTGGCGCCTGCGCCCATGACCGGTGCATAGCTGACAGCCCCACCCGCCGTCGCCAAAGGCGCCGGCAGGGAGGTCACAGCAGGCACGACGTCCTGCACGGTCAGCTGGAAACTGGACGAGGCCTTCAGGCCACCATCATTGGCGGCCGTTACCGTGATGTCGAACACGCCTGCGGCGGTGGGGCTGCCCTGAATCACACCCGTGGCGGGCACGATGCTCAGCCCGGCGGGCAAACCGGTGGCACTGAAGGTCAGCGGGTTGCCATCGACATCGCTGGCGCTGACAGCCAGATTGAAGTTGCTGTTGATCAGGCCGGTCTGCGCACCGATCGGATTGATGGTCGGCGTGTGATAGACACCCGGACCACCCCAGACCTGCACTTCGGCCAGATGCAGGTAGTTCTGACCGATGAACTGCACGCGCACATAGCGTCCCAGGCCATTGACCGGGATACCGATGTTGCTCACCACACTGGTGGCGGCCACCTTGCGCTGGATGACCTTGGGGTCGGCCAGCAGATCCGCCAGCGTGCGCCCCGTCATGTCTGCGGGCGAGACCAGCACATAGAAGTTCTGCAGGCGGTCGGTGCAGCAGTCGGTGCGGTTCCAGAGCTGGATCAGGTCAATGCGGCTGAGCGTCCCCAGATCAACCTGCCACCAGTCCTGTGGCGCAGTCGATGCCGTGTGGTTCACGGAGCCGCCCGAGTAGGTGCCATTGGTGTTGCCATCCACAGCCCGACCGGCCGCCGCCGTTTCGTACGTGGAAGACTGTGTGGCCACCTTGCCCTTGGCCAGGTTCGTGGTGGAAGGCGCCACACCTGGGTACAGGCGATCAGCCGGGATGGCCACGAACGCCGTTGCCCCCGCAGGCTGCCATTGCAACTGCATCGTGGCGCTGCCACCCTGTTCAAAGTACTCGACCACCACGTTGTAGCGTTGGCCCGCCACCATGCTGACGGTGGCGGTGTTGGTCGTCGGTCCATGAGGGGCCCAGTTGTCGATCACGAGCTGGTTGTTCACCCACACACGAACGGCGTCATCTGACACGGTCTGGATCTTGGTGCCACCGGAACTCACGGCCTCAAGTGAACCACTCCAGCGCACGGAGAAGTTGTCTGCCGTCACGCCTGGCGCAGGCGCGGCCGCGCCCCAGGCAAAGTTCACGGCCTGGGTGGTCTGCAAAACCACCGTGCCACTGAGTGTCGTGTTGTTGAAGTACTGCGCCAGCAAGCCGCTACCGTTACCGGTGCCAATCACGTCCAGCGTGGTGTCGGTGCTCACGGTCTGGGCGCCATTGCTCACGCGGATGGTGACCACATACTTGCCAGGCACAGACGGCGTACCGGTGATGGCACCGGTGCTGCTGTTGATGGTCACCCCGGGAGGCAAGCCCGTGGCGCTGTAGCTCAGCGTGCCCGTGGAGGTCGAGGCCTTGACCGATGCATTGACCGCACCACCCGCAGCCACCGTGATGGCAGCCTGAGCAGGCAACACCGGCGCACCCTCGTTGCTGACGGTCACGAAGCGCGCCAGGGAGGGTGTGCCATTGGCATTCATGGCAAACAGCATCCACTGCCCGGGAACCAGGATGCCCGGATTGCTCGGGATGTTGAGCACATAGTGCGTGGCGTCCGTTTGCGTGAACGACAGCGAGACACGGCGCTGGCCGTTGTTCACGGCATGCGTCACTGCGCCCAGGCGCACCATGGCAAAGCCCGTGATGACCGAGTCGGTCTCGACATTGGCCGTGCCGCCATAACCCACCTTGTCGGGTGCCACCGTGATGGCGGGGCGCACTGCCTTGCTGCCATCGGCATTGAACAGATACGGCGGCGACATGATCTCCACATCGGCATGGTCACCCACGCAGGCACACAACCCGCCGCCGCCGACCATCACCCGAGCATCAGGCAAGAGCACCGCCACGCTGTGGTAGTTGCGGGCCACCTTCATGGGGGGCAGCACCGTGAACTTGTTGGTCACGGGGTCAAAGATCTCGGGCGCCAGAACCGCATTCGAATCCGAGAACTCCAGCGTCGTCGTTTGCCCGCCGACCACCACCACCTGCCCGTTGGGCAGCACCACGCTGTTGGAGAAGGTGCGCGGGTAGGCCATGGGCGCCAGCTTCTGGACATCCACACCGCCGTTGTTCGTGTCCAGCAAATAGGCACCGGCACTTGAGGGCGTGTTGTTGTTCCACGAGGAGCCGCCCACTTTCAGGATCTTGCCGGCCTCGAACATCACCGTGTTGGCAGAGAAGGCGGTGCCATCGTCACCACGTTGTCCAGCCGGTGCATAGCTGCCGTTGCCCTGCGTGTCGATCCAGTGCATGTCCGCGGAAGGTGCTGCCAGCAGGACCTTGCCGTTGCCCGTAGGAATCAGGTTGTAGTGCGAGTTGCTCTGCCAGCTCTTGAACGTGCGGTCGATCATGAAATCGGGCACATCGGGCACGCCACTGAGCTGACGCCAGCCCCCGGCCAGGGTGAAGACTTCGGCACCTTTGGCGCCTGCCGTGACGTTGCCCCAGGCGCCGCCCAAGGTGAGCACGGAACCATCGGCCAGCGTGGTGCTGCCCGGATAGCCGCGTGGCACCGTGACCTTGGCCGTGGCCTTCCAGGTGTTGGCCACCGGGTCGTACAGTGAACTTTGCGCACCGTCATAGCCACCGTTGATCAGCAGACTGCCATCTGACAGACGCGCTGTACCGGGGCAGAACATGTTGTGCGCGGTTTCGGTCACGTTGCGGGACACGGACGTGCCCGTCACCGGATCGAACAAGGCGGTGATGGTGTTGCCGCTGGCGTTGAAGTTGTTCGCCAGGTTGCTGGCCCACACCAGCACATTGCCGTTGGACAGGAGCGCAGCCCCCACAGGCACCAAAGGCAACGACACCGGCGCATCCCACTTCGTCAGCGCAGCTTGCTCCGGGGTGAGTGCGGCATAGGTGTTCTGCGCGGCAGCCAGCGTGCCACTGCCCGAGGGTGAGGCTTGTACGGCCTGATTGCCCGTTGCCAGCAAAGTGTTGCTGCCCGAGCCACTCGTGAGTTGGGACGCCGCATAGGCCAGCGCCGTCACGCAGGCCACCAGCACGGCAGCACGCTTGAGCCTGGTGTTCCGGCTGGTGATCAGAATCTTGTTATCCATGAGCCTTCGGTTCCGCCAACTACCCGTACCCGCGGCCAACTCGCCGATCAATGGGCACCGTTTTACATGATTCGATTTGTTAACAATGTGTCATTTGTTAACAGAGGGCGGATTGTGTTGCGCACGGTGAAACGCTGGCAACCACTCAAATCAATGCCCGAAGCGCCGCGCCCCTTATTCGGATGGGCACCTTGGAAACCAGACTGGCGAATCACGACAGCGAACCGGCGTGATCCGACAAATCAAGCGTGGCGAGGCTTGAGTGAGCAGCTTGGTGTGGCATGGTGTGCGTGCTTCACACCTTGGCGCGTGGTGTCGCGGCCAAGAAAAAACGGGCCAGCATCTTTCAATGCTGACCCGTTGAGATCCATGGTCGGGGCGGTGGGATTCGAACTCACGACCCTCTGCTCCCAAAGCAGATGCGCTACCAGGCTGCGCTATGAAGCTGGCATTCTATACCGAAATGCCAGGCCACCCATGACTTGTTTCGAAATCATGTCACCGGCACACCTGCTGGCAGGATCGCCTGCATGCCCTGGATGCTCTGCACCATCAGCGGTGTGGCGCCATGCAGGCCCAAGGCACGCAGGCGCTGGCTCAGCGGGTGGTCGCCGCCGCCGTCGCACTGCAGCGTCACGTCCCCGCCCAGCGCGTGGCGCATGCGGCCACGGGTGTTGATGACCGTGCGCCACAGTTGCCCCTTGAACAGCGTGTAGGTCATGAGATTGGGCGCCGACATCTTCACGCCGGCCCCGATGCGGCCATGCAGACGGCACAGTTGTGCTTGGCCATCCTCGCTGCGCACGCCGCAATCCAGATCCCTGTCTCGCAGCTGAAAGTCGATGGGCACGATGATCTTGGGGTAGCCCCAGCAATCGTGGCCCGCGGCATGCGCGGCTGCGGTGGTCACCGGCAGGTCGGCCACGTACATGCCTGGCAGGGCCGATTGCCCCAGGTGCCAGGCGGCGGTGCGCGTGCCATGCTCGGCCATCAAGGCCATGCCCATCTCGCAGATGGCCTGGGCGCGGTCGGTGGCCATGAACTTGCTGATGCACGCGCCAGCCTGGCGGGCCTGCTGGCTGCCGCTGGCCTGCTGCCACAACAGTGATCGGATCGTGCGCGTCTCGGCCACCATCTGCGCCAGTTGCAGCTGCACCTCCTGGTAGGAGATGAGCGGGCGGCCGCCCAGGCGGGTGTCCATCGCATGGTTCAAGGCCAGTTCGCAGGCCCGGCGGGCGATGCCCACGGCCATGGCAGCCACGGGGTAGCGCGAGGCATTGAGGGTGGCGCGGTTGAGGGCCCAGCCTTTGCGCAAGCCACCAATCACATCAGCGTCCGAAACAAACGCGTCTTCGAAAGTCAGCTCGGCCGCGCTGCTGGCGCGCATGCCCATCTTCAATTCGGTGCGGCGGGCGCTCATGCCGGGGTTGCTGGCGTCGAGCATGAAGCAGGTCCAGGAATCGAAGCCCTCGCCTTCCAGGGCCGCGAACACGGCCACCTTGCGCGCCACGTCGCCGCCACTGATGTAGCACTTCTGGCCGCTGATGCGATAGCCACCTGTCACGCGTCGGGCCACCACGCGAGGGCGGTTGGTGTGCGCGCCGTGACCGTCCTCGGCGTCGCTGCCGGCAGTGGGCTCGGTGATGGCATAGGCAAACAGATGCGGGCGCCCCTGCATGAAGTCCTGGTGCATGGGGCGGATGAAGCGCCACATGGCCTTCAGGTCACCACTGAGCAACACCGGCGCGAGCCCCAGCTGATGCGCGCTGAGCAACAGCATCTGCCCGGCGCACACCGCCGACATTTCCTCAACCTGGATGGCCATGCGGTAAGCCGGAGAGAAGCGCATGTCCCACAGCGAAGCCGAGCCTAACGGCGCCGGCACCACGTTGGACATCAGGCCCTCGTACCCGGCCTTGACCAGCAACTGCCTGGCTGCGGGGTGCAGGGTGCCGGGCTGCGCATGCTCGGCTTCATCCAGCAGGCGCACATGGGGGGCCATGTGGGTTTGCGCAAATTGCCTGACGCGGCGGCGCAAGTGGCCCAGTGCAGCGGGCAGATGGACGGTGTCCATCTCCCAGAGATCGGCCGGGCCGTAGTGGGTCAAGGCCCTGCCCAGGGTGTTGAGTTCCTTGATGCGCTGCAAGGGGTTGAGCATGTGCAGGGGTGGCACATGCCCTTCGATGTGATCGAGCGTGCTCATGCCATGACTCCATCTTTGGCGCACCAGTTGGCGGACATCAACTGCATCTCCAGGGGGCCGCCGCTTTGCAAGCGCAGGTGGTTGACATCGCGCCAGCGTTTTTCGATGCCGTTGTCCCGCATGTAGCCCAACCCACCGAAAGTTTGCATGGCCACGTTGGCAGCCAGCGCCAGACTGTCGTTGAGCCTGTTGCGGGCACGAAGCAGGTCGGCAAAGCCCTGTTCTGTCAGGGCCTGACCTGCCAGCACCGTGCGCACGTCGGTCAAGGCAGCCTGCATGTCAGACAGCATGATCTGCACGGCAGGATGCCCGGCGATGACGCGCCCGCCCTGGAAGCGCAGCGCACTGAACTGCTGCGCCATCTCCGTCATCTGCTGGACGCAACCTTGCTGGATGGCCAGCAGGCCCAGCCACTCGCGCTGCCAGACGTCCATGACCAGGGCCTTGGCCTGCTGCTCGGGCAAGCGGACCTCATGAACCTGAGCAGGCTCGAACGCCCCATCGTGCAACTCGTCCAGACCATGGCCGGGCTCGGCCTTTGTCACACGCCCCTGGACCAACAGCCAGACCATCGTCCCCTTGGTGAAGGCGGGCGCCAACAGCACTTGCGTCTGCCGGTGCATGACACCGCTGAAAGGCCGATCAGGGGCCCACACGTCGCTCAGCACTGCCTCATCCACCGGCCTGCCGCACCACCAGTTGGCCAGCTCGCCACGGCCAATACCGTGCCGCCCTTGCAGGCTGATACCGGGATGCGCGCCCCCTGTGTCGGCCCGCCCCAACTGCCGCAAAACAGAATGCGCCAACGCCGAACGGTGCAGGCTCAAGGCCAGGCCCGCGTTTACCCTGGCAAGTGCGGTGAGGCTGCGCAAGGTCAAGGCCAGCTGGGGCGCCTGCCCGCATGCTTCCCACAAACCACAGCCCGACTCTTCGTCCGCGTTGACGAATCCTTGATCCATCACCAGATTCATCGCCTGGATGAAGGGTTCCGGCTCGCATGCTCGCTCCGGCCTTGAGAACACCGCCTCCGCCAAGTCTTTGCACAGGTGCTGCAAACTGTCGTCGATCATGACGATGTCTTCATCGCTCAACTGCACAACTGCTCCTCGTTATCATGAACAGGCTCATCCTAGGCAGGCAGCCTCGCGCTGTGGATGCTGCGAACGGTCAGGCTACTGATCGATCTGGCCATTCCGCCTCATGAGCTGACCGCCCCAACGCCTCCGGCCCACCACGATGTCATGAACGAGCACACGCTTCGCGTCCCCACCATGTCGGTCTACCCCCTGCTCCAGTGCGCGCTGGACGAGGGTCTGGACGCCGCGCGACTGCTGCAGGGCACCGGCCTCACGGAAGGCCTGCTGCGCGATGCCAACCGGGATGTGCCCTTCAGCCATGAGCTCACCGTGGTGCGCAACTACCTGAGCCTGACACGTGAATCGGTGCCCGGCCTGCGCGCCAGCACCTTCTATCACTACAACAGCTTCGGCACGCTCGGCGCTGCCCTGGTGAGCCACCCCACCATGCTGGAGGCCTGCCGCTTCCTGGCCCGCTATGTGGACCTGACCTTCACGCCGTTTCGCATCCTGATGGAAGAAGACTGTGACCAGGTCTGCGCCCGCTATGTGGATAGTTTGGACCTGGGCGACTGCCGGGCCTATTACCTGATGCGTGATCTGGCCTTCATCCGCAACCTGAGCAAGGAAGCGGGCGCCGAGGATTGGGCGCAGCTGGTGGACGACATGGAGATCGCCATGGACGCCCCCGCTGACATGGACGCCGTGCAGGCATTCTTCGGGTGGCCCGTGCATTTCGGTGCCGCCGAGACGCGCGTGATCGCGCACAGGCAGTCACTGCTCAAGCCCTTGCGGCTGGCCAACCCCATCACGCTCAAGATCATGCAGGAGCAGTGCGATGCACAACTGCTCAAGCGCCAGCAAAACCCCTGGTCCAGGCAGGTTGAGAACCTGTTGTTGAGCACGCACCCCATGCCCGACCTGGGCACCGTGGCCGAACGCCTGCATTGCGCAGAGCGCACGCTGCGGCGGCGGCTGCAAAGCGAATCCTGCACGTTTCAGGATCTGGTCACGCAGATCCAGAAGCAGCGCGCCATCCACCATCTGCGGCACACGCAGTTGCCCATCGAGTTGATTGCCGAAAAGCTGGGCTACAGCGAAACGGCGGCCTTTGCCCACGCCTTCAAACGCTGGACGGGTCAGACGCCTTCGGCCTTCCGCCAGCAGAGCCGCCAGCCTCAGGACGTCATCTGAGCCCAGACCTTTTCCAGGCGCTTGACACTCACCGGTTGCGGCGTGCGCAGCTCCTGCGCGAACAGGCTGATGCGCAGCTCTTCGAGCAACCAGCGGAACTCGTCCAGGCGAGCATCGTGCGTGCCCTTGAGCTCGCTCAGGCGGCGGGTCAGGCGTTGGTCCAGCGGGCGCAACTCGGCCAGGCGTTGCGCGTCACGCGCCGGGTCGCCCTTGAGCTTGTCCAGCCGCAAGGTGATGCCCTTGAGGTAGCGCGGGAAGTGCTGCATCTGCGCATACGGTGTCTGCGCCACGAAGCGCTTGGGCATCAGGCGCTGCAACTGTGCGGTGATGTCGTCAGCCACATCCTTGGGCGGGCGCGCGTCCTTGAGCTTGCGTGTGGCGGCCGCGTACTCGGTCAGCACGTTGCCGGTGAGCCGGGCGACTTCTTGCGCGATCAGGTTCAGGCGGGTGCGCCCTTCTTCCACGCGCGCCTTGAAGCTGGTGGCATCGGTGGGTAGCGGGTCGTTGAGGTAGGCACGGTCGAGGGCCACCTCGATGATCTGGTCACGCAGTTCGTCGGCCGTGCCCAGGCTCATGTAGGTCATGGCCATCTTCTGCAGATCGGGGATGTTCTTCTCAAGGTACTTGAGCGGCTCCTTGATCTGCAGGGCGATCAGGCGGCGCAGGCCGGCACGGTGCTTGGCGGCAGCCACGTCGGGCTCGTCGAACACCTCGATCTCGACGTGCTGGCCCTTGTCGATCAAGGCCGGGAAGCCGATCAGGGTGTGGCCACCGCGCTGGATCTCCATCAGTTCGGGCAGTTCGCCAAAGGTCCAGTCCGTGAGGGCTTGAGCGGCCTGGGCGGGCTTGTTGCCCACAGGCGCAGCGGCGTTGCCCGCCCCGCCCTTGCCTGCCGCCGGAGCGCCTTGCACACGCTGCACGCCAGGCTTGGCGGCACCCGCTTGCACGCTGCCTTGTGGCGCACCGCCCGGCCGCGACGCCAGCACCTGCGGCTCAGATGTCGAGGCCACATCACCGCCCTGCACCACCGCCTGCGCCTTGAGCGCTGCCAGTGCCTGGAAAGCCCCCCGCGCGAGCGAACCCAGCTCGGCTTTGAGCGCCGGCAGGTTGCGGCCCATGCCCAACTGTCGGCCGTGTTCGTCCACCACCCGGTAGTTCATGAACAGGTGCGGCGACAGCATGTCGAGCTTGAAGTCCGCGCGCTTGACGTCCAGCTGCGTCTTGTCGCGCACGGCCTTGAGCAAGGCATCCATGAGGCTGCCCTTGCCGAACTCGACCGACTCGACAAAGGACTCGGCGTAGTCCGGCAACGGCACCAGGCGGGCACGCGGCTTCTGGTGCAGGCTCTTGACCAGGGCCAGCACCTTGTCCTTGAGCATGCCGGGCACCAGCCATTCACCCGCTTCTTCGCTGACCTGGTTGAGCGCGAAGATGGGCACGGTCACCGTCACGCCATCACGCGCATCACCGGGCTCGTGCAGGTAGGCGGTGGCGCAGTCCACCCCGCCCATGCGCAAAACCTTGGGGAAGGCGCTGCTGGTGATGCCGGCGGCCTCGTGGCGCATCAGCTCTTCGCGACTGAGGTAGAGCAGCTTGGGGTTCTCTCGGCTGGCCACGCGGTACCAGCGTTCAAAGCTGTGGCCGCTCATCACCTCTGGCGGGATCTGTGCGTCGTAGAAGGCGTAGATCAGCTCGTCGTCCACCAGCACGTCCTGCCGGCGGGATTTGTGCTCCAGCTGCTCGACCTGGTTGATCAGCTTGCGATTGGCCGCCAGGAAAGGCAGGCGCGTTTCCCACTCGTCATTGACCAGCGCCTCACGGATGAAGATCTCGCGGGCCTTGGGTGCATCGATCAGACCGAAGTTGACGCGCTTGTTGTTGTAGACGACCAGGCCGTACAGCGTGGCGCGCTCGATGGCCACCACCTCGCCTGCCTTCTTTTCCCAATGGGGTTCGAGCAATTGCTTCTTGAGCAGGTGGCCGCCCATGAACACCAGCCACTGCTGCTCGATGTTGGCAATGCCCCGGCCAAACAGGCGCGTGGTCTCGACCAGTTCGGCCGCCAGGATCCAGCGCCCCGGCTTCTTGCTCAGGTTGGCACCAGGGTGCTTGTAGAACTTGATACCACGGGCGCCCAGGTACCAGTCATCCTCGTCGCTCTTGCAGCCGATGTTACCCAGCAGGCCCGACAACAAGGACAGGTGCACCTGCTCGTACGTGGCTGGCGAGCCATTGAGGCGCCAGTTGTGTTCGGCCACCACGGTGTGCAGTTGCGTGTAGACGTCCTTCCACTCACGCACGCGGCGTGGGTTGATGTAGTTGTCGCGCAAGAGCTGCTCGTACTTGCGGTGGCTGAGCTTGTGGGTGGGGTGCAGCGCCACCGCCCCCCCACGGCTCGGCTCGTAGGCCGAGCCGGCTGCGCGGGTCCCGGAGTCCGCAGGGACTCCGGGCTCCTGCCCGCTCCGCCCCCCGCGTGACTCGTCCAGCCACTTCCACAGCTTGAGCGTGCCCATGAACTCCGACTTCTCGTCGTCGAACTGCTTGTGCTTGGTGTCGGCCTGCTGTTGCTGGTCGATGGGGCGGTCGCGCACATCCTGCACGCTCAAGGAAGCCGCGATCACCAGCACCTCGGCCAGGGCCTGCCTGTCCTTAGCTTCCAGGATCATGCGGCCTACACGCGGGTCCAGCGGCAGGCGGGCCAAGTCCATGCCCAGCTTGGTGATGTCGTTGTTGTCATCGACCGCGCCCAATTCGTTGAGCAACTGGTAGCCGTCGGCAATCGCCTTGCGCAGCGGCGGCTCGATGAAAGGAA
>JACPOH010000022.1 GCA_016185075.1 Aquabacterium sp.
GCAAGGCTCCATCACGGCAAACAGGACACCCGGTCTCTGTCTATCGGTTGCTGGTGAAGCGGACTTGAGTCAGGCCTCGTCTTCAAGCGACAAGCCCGCCTCGCCCGGCAGCAAGGCCTGGGTCTGGGCGTCGGGCATGGCCTCGACCTGCTTGAGGGCGCGCCCCATCACACGGGTACGCGTTTCAACTGATGAAATGGTGTTGCTGGCTTCTTCCAGTTTCTTGCGGGTCTTGGCCAACACATCGCCGAACTTGCCGAACTCGGTCTTGACCGCACCCAGCACCTGCCAGACCTCGCTCGAGCGTTTCTCCAGCGCGAGGGTACGAAAGCCCATTTGCAGGCTGTTGAGTGTGGCCAGCAGGGTTGTCGGCCCGGCCAGCATCACACGGCACTCACGCTGAAGGGACTCGACCAGGCCAGGGCGACGCAAGGCCTCCGCATACAAGCCCTCGGTCGGCACGAACAGGATGGCGAAGTCCGACGTATGAGGCGGCGCCAGGTACTTGTCCCGGATGGTCCGGGCCTCCAGGCGCAGGCGTTGCTCGACGGCCTTGGCGGCAGCCTCCACCGCCGGGGCGTCCGCACGCTCCTGGGCATCCAGCAACCGCTCGTAGTCCTCGCGCGGGAACTTGGCATCCACCGGCAACCAAAGGGGCGCACCATCGTTGCCACCCTGACCAGGCAGCTTGATCGCGAACTCCACACGCGCGCCACTGCCCGGCACCGTCTCGACGTTGACGGCGTATTGCTCCGGCGTGAACACCTGCTCCAGCAGACCGGCCAGTTGCACCTCGCCAAAAATGCCACGCGTCTTGACGTTGTTGAGTACCCGGTTGAGCGAGCCGACGTCGCTGGCCAGGCGTTGCATTTCACCCAGACCGCGGTGGACCAGCTCCAGCCGCTCGGCCACCTGCTTGAAGCTTTCGCCCAGGCGGGCTTCCAGCGTGGCATGCAGCTTTTCGTCCACCGTCTGGCGCATCTGCTCGAGCTTCTTTTCGTTGTCAGCCTGCAGGGCCTGAAGCCGGGTCTCGACGGTGGTGCGCACCTCGCTGAGCCGGCGCTCGTTGGCCTCGGACAGCACGCGCAGCTGCTCGGCCACGCCCTCGCCCAAGCGGCGCAATGCGGCCTCCTGGGCCTCGTTGAAGCGGGCCAGCGCCTGGGCCTGCGCCTCACGCAGGTTCGCGGCCTGAAGGCCTTGTTGGTGCGTCGCCTCTCGCAGGCTGTCGGCCAAGCCTTGCTGCATGGTGGCCAGTTGAATGCGGAAGCTGTCGAGTTGCTCGTTCTGCGTTCGGGTGACATCGCCTTGCTGGGCCAGCAGTGTTTGCTGGAAGGTGCCCAGTGCCATACCCAGTTCCTGGCGTGTACCCGCGGCACTTCGGGCCACCTCTTCACGCAGGCTGCGCTCCAGACGCTCAATGGCCTCACTCACGCGTGCGACCTCGCGGTCCACAGCGGGCGGGCGACGGCTCAGGAGCCATATCAGCAATACCACATTGAGCGCCAGGCCCGTCAACACGATCCAGTTCATAGCTCTCATTGTCGCAGACGAGACTAATTCCCGAAAACATGAACCCGCTACGGTGAACACCGTTTACACGCGACCGACGCTACCGAAAACTGCCTGACAGTGTGTGCCATGAATGACCGCTATCTTGTGGTCCGCACCCGGGAGATCAACCATGTATGGATTGGTGAACCGCGCAATCGAACAACTGGTCATTGCCCACCGAGGAGAAGACGGTTGGGCCCGTGTCTGCAAGAAGGCCGATTGGAGCGATGAAGGCTTCGTGGCCATGCAAACCTACGACGATGCCGTCACCTATCGCCTTGTAGGCGCTGTCAGCGAAGAGTTGGGGCTACATGCCAGTGAGGTACTGAAGGCGTTTGGAGAGTACTGGATCTTGTACACCGCCGAAGAGGGCTATGGCGCGATGCTCTCCATGTGCGGCAACAACATCAAGGACTTCCTCACTGGCATGAACCAGATGCACGCGCGCATTGCGGTCACGATGCCCAACATCCGTCCGCCTCACTTCACCATCAAGGAAGTCGGCGAAAACGAACTGAATCTCATCTATGAGTCAGACCGAGATGGCCTGGCCCCGATGGTGGAAGGTCTGATCTCAGGATTGGCCAAACGGTTTGGACAGCGTATCTCGATCGAGTTGATACAGGCCAAATCCAGAGAAGCACCCAAGGATGTATTCCGAATCCTGATCCTGGATTGACAATGCCGACGCAAGCCCCGCCCCCGGCAGGCACCCCCTACCTCGAAGGGGCGAGCCTGGAGTCGGCCTTTCCATTTTTTGTCTTGCTTGACCCACAGCTCACGATTGTGAGGGCTGGCGCCGCCATCATGCGCGCCGTGCCTGGACTGGCAAAAGGGCAGAGCCTGCTGACGCACCTCTTGCCAGTCAGACCGAAGGCCTTGCTCGACACCTGCGATTGGCTGCAGTATGTTGGCGCGCCACTGGTCTTGAACGGCGTGGTCAACCAGGCGCTGCGCTTTCGCGGGCAGATGTGCCCGCAACATGGCACCGGAATCTTGCTGCTGCTGTCGCCGGTAGTGAACAGATTTGAGGATCTCCTGCCCTTGAATATCAGTCTGTCTGACCTGGCACCGCACGATGCCACCGGAGACATGCTGATGTTGAACAAGGTGGCCCAAACATCTTTTGACGATGCCCAGCGGATGGCGACCCGGCTGCGGCAGCGGGGTCGGCAACTGCAACTCATGACAGAACTGTCCGGCCATGGAATTGCGTACTTTTCGCCAAGCGGCGATTTACAGCAAAGCAATCCCCTGCTTGCCCAGCTGCTGGAATGGCCAGACATGTGCGCCCAGCCTCGCACAGAGGCCATGATCGAGCGGCAATTGCAGGCCATCACGAGGCCCCAGTTTGGCAAGGATTTGCGCTTGCACAACCTTGCAAAGGGTGGCGCGGCGACTGAAAAGAGTCAGGCGTCCGATGTGTTGTCACCCTGCCTGATCGTCCAGACACTCAAAGGACGCTACCTCAAGTTGAACTACGAGACCACCGATGCGCAGGCGCACGTTCTCTTCGTGCGGGACGTCACGGCTGAGACCTTGATCGACCGCATGAAGAGTGAGTTCATGAGCACCGCTGCGCATGAATTGCGCACCCCCATGACCAGCATCTACGGCTTCAGCGAGCTGCTGGTCAACCGGACCTTCAGCGTGGACCAAGCCCACAAGCTCGCGCAGACGATCCACAAGCAGGCCAGTTGGATGATCAGCCTGCTCAACAAATTGCTGGATCTGGCTCGCATCGAAGCACGCCAGGGGCAGGACTTTGACATCGAGACGCTGTCCATGGGGGCTTTGCTGGAGGAAGTGATGACCTCCTATTGCGACACGCAAACCCGACCACGCATCACCATCCATGCCGATGAGCCTTGCCCCACCATCGAAGCGGACCGCATCAAGGCAGCGCAGGCGATTGGCAACGTACTGAGCAACGCGCTGAAGTACTCACCCGATGGCGGCCCCGTGACGGTGTCATATGGATCGGCAGGGAGAGAAGGTACGCCAGGCGTGCGCATCGAGATCACCGACAAAGGGATCGGCATGAGCCCCGAGCAGCTCGCGCGTGTCTTTGAGCGTTTCTACCGAGCCGATCCTTCATGCAACATCCCTGGTTCAGGTCTGGGGATGAGCCTGGTTCAGCAAATCATGTCGCTGCTCGGCGGCCACATCGACATTCAAAGCCAATTGGGCCATGGCACCCAGGTCATGCTGTGGTTCCCGGCCAGCAAGCCCCAAACCGCAGCACGCCTCATTGAGTCTGCCTGAAAGCTCCAGATCAGGTCACGATGCCAAGTGGGACAGCTGGACATGCGCCCCCGTCTTCATGCGCACCTCTTCTGCCGTCACACCAGGCGCCAGCTCGATGCACTTGAAGCCTTCCGGCGTCACGTCGATCACGCACAGCTCGGTGATGATGCGGTCCACCACGCCCAGGCCCGTCAGGGGCAGCGTGCACTTCTGTAGCAGCTTGTGCTCGCCGTTCTTGGCAGCGTGCTCCATCAACACGACCACACGGCCAACGCCGGCCACCAGGTCCATCGCGCCACCCATGCCCTTGACCATCTTGCCGGGGATCATCCAGTTCGCCAGATCACCCTTCTCGGACACCTGCATGGCCCCCAGGATGGACAGGTTGATCTTGCCGCCACGGATCATGGCAAAGCTCTCATGCGAGCCGAAGATCGAGGAGCCCGGCAGCACGGTCACGGTCTGCTTGCCCGCGTTGATCAGGTCGGCGTCAACCTGGTCTTCTGTCGGGAACGGGCCGATGCCCAGCATGCCGTTCTCGGACTGCAGCCAGACATCGATGTCGGGGCTGACAAAGTTGGCCACCAGGGTCGGCAGGCCAATGCCCAGGTTGACGTAAAAGCCGTCTTGCAACTCGCGTGCGGCACGCGCTGCCATTTCGTCGTGTGTCCAAGCCATGTTCAAGCCCCTGCCTTCTCGGTGATGGTGCGCTTCTCGATGCGCTTCTCAGGTGTCGCATTGAGCACAATGCGGTGCACATAGATGCCGGGCAGGTGAACCGAGTCGGGATCGAAGGTGCCGGTTTCCACGATCTCTTCCACTTCCACCACGGTGATCTTGCCGGCCATGGCCGCAGCCGGGTTGAAGTTGCGCGCCGTGCGGCGGAAGATCAGGTTGCCGGACTTGTCGGCCTTGTAGGCCTTGACCAGCGCCACTTCGGGCAACAAGGCCCGCTCCATCACGTAGACCTCGCCATCGAACTCGCGGGTTTCCTTGCCTTCGGCGACGATGGTGCCCACGCCAGTCTTGGTGAAGAAGGCCGGGATACCGGCGCCACCCGCACGCAGCTTCTCGGCCAAGGTGCCTTGCGGCGTGAACTCCAGCTCCAGCTCGCCGGCCAGGTACTGCCGCTCGAACTCCTTGTTCTCGCCCACATAGCTGGAGATCATCTTCTTGATCTGGCGCGTGTTGAGCAATTTGCCCAGGCCGAACCCATCCACGCCGGCGTTGTTCGAGATCACCGTCAGGTTCTTCACGCCGCTTGCCTGCAAGGCATCGATCAGCGCTTCAGGAATGCCACAGAGGCCGAAACCCCCGACTGCGAGCAGTTGCCCGTCTTTCACAATCCCAGCCAGCGCACTGGCGGCGTCGGGATAGACCTTGTTCATCCAATCACTCCTTGGCTAAAGGGGTACAGCAGCACACCTTTCGCTGCACTGCAACATGGAAAGCGTACACCGGGTCACCCGCAAAAATCCAGTGATTTCAATGAAAAGACACGTCCGCATGAGCATGACGTGCCTCGGTGACGCTTCGAACGCGTCGTCTGTTGTTTCCTGGCTGACCCGGCTTTCCAGCCCGGTCAGGCCGGTGCACCAATCAGGTGAAAACGAAACGGCTTACTTCCCCGGCAAAGCGCGTGGTGCATCGGCGCCCGGCAGTGCAGGCATGCCCTTCAGGGCGCGGATGGGCTCCGGCAAGGGCACGGGGCGGCCATCCGAGCCGCTGACCCACACCAGGGTGGCCCCGCCAGCGGCGTAAGGCGACCCGGGTTCATCCGCCCGCTCGATGGTCACGAAGGTGTCGATGCTCGTGCGGCCTGGGTCAGCCACATACAGCTTGGCAATCAGTTCGCCTGGAAACACCAGCGGTCGATAGAAATTGAAGAAGGCATTGGCGATCACGGGGCCGTCCTTGCCTTCACTCACCGACCCGCTGATGGTTTCGATCCAGGACACACGAGCCTGCTCCATGTACCGGAAGTAGACCGTGTTGTTGACGTGTCCGAGGGCATCCATGTCGCCCCACATGATGGGCAGGGTCAGTTCATGGACGAGTATCTTGTGTTCGGGGATGTCCAGGCGCATGGTTTTCTGAGGCAGTCAGCGGCAATCGATCGCCCCGCATGCGGGGCCACTCAAGGGGTATGAATGGCCAGATGCGGTCTGCAGGCGAGAATTCAAGCCTGCGTCGTCATGCCTGCATCAGGCCGCCACCATCCCGTCATCGGC
>JACPOH010000023.1 GCA_016185075.1 Aquabacterium sp.
AGGAAGCGGAAGCACATCAGCGAGGAGCCCAGGGGAATCGCCATGTAGATGACCCAGGTCGGCCACTCCAGGTCGGGTGTGGTGGGGCCCTCGATCAGGTCGGTCATGTCCAGATGCAGGGCGTTGTAGACCGCGTAGTGCGCGCCGTTGTGCCACACGAAGCTGGCGCCCATGGTGGCGATGGTGCCGGTGAACAGGGCGCCGGCCAGCAGGCCGAACAGCACGAAGACCTTGCGCTTGGGCGAAGACAGCTGGTTGATAAGCACGTCCACCCCGACGTGGATGCCGGTGCGCACGCCGTAGGCCGCGCCGAACTTCGCCATCCAGACGAACAGGTAGATGGTGGCTTCCTGTGCCCAGGCGAAATTCAGCGTGAGCAGCCAGTCCTGCAGGGGGCTCTGCACGCCCACCATGTAGCGGTGCAGCACGGACACAAAGATGATCAGGGTGGCGGCGCCCATGAAGGACGCGATCAGCCACTCTTCCAGATGGTCAAGCCATTTCATGATGGCATCTCCTCGGTATGAAAAAGCCCACGTGGTGGCGTGGGCTCAGGTACAGGGTCATCCCACGTCGATCACATCTTGCTGGGATCGAAGTTGGTTTCCTTGTAGATGGACTGGATGACGTCTTCACCGATGCGCGAAGCCATCTGCTTGTGCACCGGCATCAGCGCCTTCTTGAGCAGGAAGCGTTCGCCGATCGAAGGCTTGTAGACCACGGTCTTGCCGGAGGCCTGCACCTTGGCCAGGGCATCCTGGTTGTCCTGGAATGCCACGTCGTTGGCGACCTGGGTGGATTCCGCCATGGCTTTGGTCAGCGCTGTGCGGATGTCCGCAGGCAGGCCGTCCCAGAACTTCTTGTTGACGACCACGGCGTAGCCCAGGTAACCGTGGTTGGTCACACTGACGTGCTTTTGCACTTCATGCATCTTCTGGGTGTAGAGGTTGGACGGCGGGTTCTCCGTGCCGTCAACCACGCCGGTCTGCAGTGCCTGGTAGGTTTCAGAGAAGGCCAGCACCTGGGGCAGGGCGCCCAGTGCGCGCATTTCTGCATCCAGCACCTTGGAGGACTGGATGCGCATCTTCAGGCCCTTGTAGTCTTCGACGTTCTTGAGCGGCTTGTTGGCCGACATCACCTTGAAGCCGTTGTCCCAGTAGGCCAGACCGTGGATGCCGCGGGAGTCCAGCTTGCGCAGCAGGCCCTGTCCGATGGGGCCATTGGTGACCCTGTGCAGCGAGGGGTAGTCGTCGAAGATGAAGGGCAGGTCGAAGACCTCGAATTCCTTCACGCCCAGGGGCGCAAACTTGGACAGCGACGGCGCCAGCATCTGGACAGAGCCCAGCTGGAGCGCTTCCATTTCTTCCTTGTCCTTGTAGAGCTGGCTGTTGGGGTAGACCTCGACCTTGACGCGGCCTTTGGTCAGCTCGGCAGCGCGCTTGGCGAAGAACTCGGCCGCCTTGCCCTTGGGGGTGTCCACGGCCACCACGTGGCTGAACTTGATCACGATGGGGGATTGTGCGAATGCGGCTGGCAGCACGGCGATGGATGCAGCGAAGGCCAGCATGCTGCGGCGCAGCGTGGAAGCGGGATTCAGCTTGAACATGGCGGCGTCTCCGGTCGTTTTGGATGAGCCCATTGTTCAGCTTTGTGCCCACCGGGCAAATTGTGGACATCCACATTCGTGCATCACCCAGGGGGTGCCGTGCGGCCAAGCCATCTAGACTGCGGGCATGACCCACATGGACAAGGCCAGCACCCCTGACTCCGGCATCCGCGTACCTCAGCGGCCGGCGCTGGCTGTGCCGCCACGCCCGCGGTTTCATCTGCTGGGGTCTCGTCTGGCGCTGATGCCGTCCTTGTGGGCCTGGCCGCTCGTCTTGTCCATCCTGCTGGTGTCGGGCGTCATGATCTGGCTCCAGTCCAAGGAGGTTTCGGACCGCGAAGCGCAGCGCGCCGAGATGATCTCGGATGCCTTGTCCCTGGAGGCGCAGATCACCAGCAGGCTCGACGAGGAAACCAACAAGCTGCGCGCCTTGGCCGATGTCATCCAGTCCACGTCCCTGAGCCAGGATGCGTTTGCGCGGCACCCGCTGGTGCTCGATGGCCTGCGCCGGTTCTGGGTCAGCCTGACCTGGCTGGGCGACGACGGGCGCATCATGGCGCACGTGCCGGACGACGCCATGCCTGCTCACGACAAGGCGCGCAACATCGGTGACGAGGGCGGGATGGCGGGGCACCTGTCGGTGTCACTCACGGGGCGCAACGAGCACCTCGGTGGGATGCTGGTGGCGCGCTACTCGGCTGGCGCCTTGCTGCGGCAGAAGGTGCCCTGGTGGCTGGCGGCCAAGTACGACATCCGCCTGGTCGACGAATCCGATGGCGTCATCGCGTCCACGGTAGAGGGGCCTCGGCACCCGACGCAACCCTGGTACAGGGTCTCGATGGCGCCCTCCTTGCCCGACGCCTGGCTGGAGTTGAGCTCGCACGAACGCATCACCCCCTGGTGGCGCAGCATGCCCATGGTCTTGATGAGCGGCTTCGTGGTGCTGTTGGGCATCGCCAGCGTCATGCTCAGGAAGCAGATGCAGAGCGTGTCCAGGGCCGAGGAGGCCTGGCGTACCGAGGCCGCCTGGCGCTCGGCCATGGAAGATTCGCTGGCCGTGGGCATCCGTGCCCGCGACATGCAAGGGCGTCTGGTGTACGTCAACAAGACCATGGCCGACATGGTGGGCTACCAGCCCGACGAGCTGATTGGCTTGATGCCGCCCATGCCCTATTGGGTGCCGCACGAGCTGGAGCAAAGCATGAGCCGCCATTTGCGCAACATGGCTGGCAAGGCACCGCGCGAAGGTTATGAGTCGCGCTGGCAGCATCGCGATGGCAGCGAGGTGGACGTGATGGTGTTCGAGGCACCGCTGGTGGATGCCAAGGGTGTGCAGATCGGCTGGATGGCCTCGGTGCTCAACGTCACCGAGCGCAAACGCCTGGAAGAGCGCGAGCGCAAGCAGATGGAGACCATGTCGCACCATGCCCGCCTGACCATGCTCGGCGAAGTGGCCTCCACCCTTGCGCACGAGCTGAATCAGCCGCTGTCGGCCATCGCCAGCTACAACGCGGGCTTGCTCAACGCCCTGGGCTCGCGCGGCGACATGGATCCGCAGATCGTGATGGCCTTGCAGCGCATGGGGGAGCAGGCGGCGCACGCCGGGCGCATCGTCAAGCGCATCCGTGAGTTCCTGACGCGCCGGGAGCCTCGTCGCGAGCATTGCAACATCATGGCGGTCATCGAGTCCGGCGTGTCCTTGCTGCGACGCGATCTCTCTCGGCATGATGTCCAGGTGAGCATCCACAGCGAGCCGAATGTGCCGGAGGTGGTAGCCGACCCGGTCCTGATCGAACAGGTCGTGATCAACCTGGTGCGCAACGCCAGTGATGCCTTGGTTGGTCAGGCCGGCGAGCGGCGTATCCTGATTTCCGCGGCGCAGGCCGGCCGGTTTGTGCGGGTATCCGTGACCGACAACGGTCCGGGGCTGCAAGGGCAGCGTGGCGATCGGCTGTTTGCGCCGTTTTATTCAACCAAGGCCGAA
>JACPOH010000024.1 GCA_016185075.1 Aquabacterium sp.
TGGCCACCTTGTAGATGATGTCGGTGAAGCCGAAGTCCTTGTAGACGGACTGCAGCAGTGCCGTGAAGTTCACGCACTCCTGCAGGATCTGGTCTTCGGTACAGAAGACGTGGCCGTCGTCCTGCGTGAAGCCGCGCACGCGCATGATGCCGTGCAGGCCACCGGACGGCTCGTTGCGATGGCACTGACCGAACTCGCCGTAGTGCACGGGCAGATCGCGGTAGCTCTTGATGCCTTGGTTGAAGATCAGGATGTGACCAGGGCAGTTCATCGGCTTGAGCGCGTAGTCACGCTTTTCCGACTCCGTGGTGAACATGTTCTCGCGGTACTTGTCCCAGTGACCAGTCTTCTCCCACAGCGTCTTGTCGATGATCTGCGGGCCCTTGACCTCCTGGTAGCCGTTGTCGCGGTAGATCTGGCGCATGTACTGCTCGACCGCCTGCCACACCGTCCAGCCCTTGGGATGCCAGAACACCACGCCCGGGGCGTGATCATCGATGTGGAACAGATCCAGCTCGCGACCCAGCTTGCGGTGGTCGCGCTTCTCGGCCTCTTCCAGGCGAGTCAGGTAAAGCTGCAGGTCATCCTTGGTCGTCCAGGCCGTGCCGTAGACGCGCTGCAGCTGCTCATTGCGATGGTCACCACGCCAGTAGGCGCCCGCCACCTTCATCAACTTGAAGTGCTTGAGCTTGCCGGTGCTGGGCACGTGGGGGCCACGGCACAGGTCGGTGAACGCACCTTCGGCGTACAGCGACACGTCCTGATCGGCTGGGATGCTCTCGATGATCTCGGCCTTGTAGTGCTCGCCCAGGCTCTTGAAGTAGGCCACGGCCTCGTCACGAGGTACCACACGGCGCTCCACCTTCTCGTCCTTCTTGGCCAGCTCGCCCATCTTCCTTTCGATGGCTTCGAGGTCTTCAGGCGTGAAGGGGCGCTTGTAGGCGAAGTCGTAATAGAAGCCGTTCTCGATGCGGTGACTGGTGTCCACGAGGCGAGCGGCATCGCCCTGCCCCACACGACCCGCCAGCGCCGCCTTGGCCAGACCGGTGCCGATGGATGCGGCCACTTCGGCGACCGTCACAGGCCCAGGAAACTCTCGTTTGGAACCATCGGGCAGTTGAATCGAAATCATGGTGTTCTCTCAGCTTGTCTATGCAGGAAGCCCATGCCAATCGGCGAACAGGCAACAAAAAAGCGCGGGAGGCGCCGCGCTTTCTGATGTGAGTGCAAAACGATTACATGCGCGAAAGCAGCGGCCAGCCGACTAGACCTCGGTCGAGGTGAAAGTGGAGGTCGTCGTTCGCGGTGTCATAACCGTCAATGCCTTTCCCGATTCTTAGCAAGTGTCTGTGCAGGAGGCGCCCCAAAGGGTGCGCGCGATCCGCACATTGTAGCCAGCAAACACGAAGACGCCAGCCACCTAGCAGCCAGCAGCCTTCTTGCGCGACTGCGTATCGCGCACACGCGCCGCCAGCACATCCATGCGAGCCAAGTCGCCGCCCGCCCGCTGAGCCTGATTCAACTCACTCAGTTCGCCCGCCAGGGTCGCACAGTTCGCCGCCTTGGCGGCTGCCTTTCTGGCAACACCATCGTCAGCGGAGGGCTGCACAGCTGCTGAAGAAGCGCCAGCGACGCTGCCTGCGGGCAACACCGGCTGATTGCCCGTCGCGCCAGGCTGCGGCACCCTGCCAGCTGCCCTCAACAAGGCGGCGGCCTCATTGGCCTGCGCCATGTCCTTGAGGCAGTCTGCCTCGATCGCACGACGCACCTCCAGTGACGAGCCCCGGCGCCCGTATACATTGCGAGCCAGGCCTGCATCCACCCCCGGCTGAGCAAGCTGTTCGTCCAGCGTACGCCCCGACTCCTTCTCCCACATCAGTTTCTGGGCGGCCGTGCCGCGCGCAGCGCAAACAGGGTCGATCGATGCCGCACCCGTACTTTGCCCGGCCGCCTGGCGGACATGACTGCCCACAGGCTTGCTGTCAGCCCCATTGCAAGGGCGATCCTGATACGTGGCACCACAGCGGTACATGGCCTGCGCGAAAGCCACAGCGGGCACCGACATCACGACCACCAACACCGCACGCCACCAAGCAGACCGATCAGCCATGAACGCCCCCACTCTGAATATCCAGCCATTCTAGAAAACGATCAAAGCCTCGATCCAAAGAAAAAACGGCGCCCGAGGGCGCCGTCTTGCAGTGTTGAATCAGCCAACAGGCCTTGCGGCCTGCCGCGATCAGTGGAACTGTTCTTCTTCGGTCGAGCCGGTCAGGGCCTTCACGGAAGACGAACCACCCTGGATCACGGTGGTCACGTCGTCGAAGTAGCCAGCACCCACTTCTTGCTGGTGCGACACGAAGGTGTAACCCTTTTCGCGAGCAGCGAATTCGGGCTCTTGCACCATGTTGGTGTAGTGCTTCATGCCTTCGCCGCGAGCGTAAGCGTGGGCGAACTGGAACGTGTTGTACCAGTTGATGTGGATACCAGCCAGCGTGATGAACTGGTACTTGTAGCCCAGGGCCGACAGGTCTTCCTGGAAGGAAGCGATTTGCTTGTCGTCCAGGTTCTTCTTCCAGTTGAAGGAAGGCGAGCAGTTGTACGACAGCAGCTTGCCGGGGCAGGCAGCGTGCACGGCTTGAGCGAATTCACGAGCGAAGCCGATGTCAGGCACGCCGGTTTCACACCAGACCAGGTCAGCGTAAGGAGCGTAAGCAACGCCACGGCTGATGGATTGCTCCAGACCGTTCTTCACGCGGTAGAAGCCTTCTTGCGTGCGTTCGCCAGTCAGGAAGGGCTTGTCGTTTTCGTCGTAGTCGCTGGTCAGCAGGTTGGCAGCTTCAGCGTCGGTACGAGCCAGAACGATGGTGGGCACGCCCATCACGTCAGCAGCGAAACGAGCAGCGATCAGCTTTTCGATGGCTTCGCGGGTAGGAACCAGCACCTTGCCACCCATGTGACCGCACTTCTTCACAGCGGCCAGCTGGTCTTCGAAGTGAACGCCAGCAGCACCAGCGGCGATCATGTTCTTCATCAGTTCGAAAGCGTTCAGCACGCCACCGAAACCGGCTTCAGCGTCAGCCACGATAGGCAGGAAGTAGTCCACGAAGCCTTCGTCGCCGGGGTTGATGCCACGCGACCATTGGATTTCGTCAGCACGCTTGAACGTGTTGTTGATACGACGAACCATCGTGGGGACGGAGTCGTAGGCGTACAGCGACTGGTCGGGGTACATGGTTTCGGAGGTGTTGCCGTCAGCGGCAACTTGCCAACCCGACAGGTACACGGCTTCCAGGCCGGCCTTGGCCTGTTGCATGGCTTGACCGGCGGTGATGGCGCCGAAAGCGTTCAGCACGCCACCGAAACCGGCTTCAGCGTCAGCCACGATGGGCAGGAAGTAGTCCACGAAGCCTTCGTCGCCGGGGTTGATGCCACGCGACCATTGGATTTCGTCAGCACGCTTGAACGTGTTGTTGATACGACGAACCATCGTGGGGACGGAGTCGTA
>JACPOH010000025.1:0-3210 GCA_016185075.1 Aquabacterium sp.
ACGAGGTCGAGCGCCTGTTCCGCAGGCTCAAGGGCTATCGCCGCATCTTCTCGCGTTTCGAAAAGCTCGACATCATGTTCACGGCCTTCATCAGCTTTGCCCTCATCGCTGACGGCTTGCGCTTGTGTTAACAGGCCCTAGACATGGCCTTCTTGCAGGACCAGATGCGTGAACTGGCCCCTGAGCTGGTGTTCGAGCAGCGGCTGGCGAACCCGTCCGTGTTCGCCGATGTGGCACCCGAGCGGGCGCTCAAGGTTCTGGTCTATCGGGCGCCAGACTGAGCCGCGTCAGGCTCAGTGCGCGGCTTGTGCCTCGTGTTCCTTCTCTTTTTCCTTTTCCAGCAAGCGGTCAACGCGTGCGGCGGCGCGGTTGCGCACGATGAAGCGCTCCAGGCCACTGACATCTTCCATGAGCTGTTCGGCCTGGGTGACGCATGAACCTAGGCGTTTGGCCTGCTCCGGCTTGCTCAACTGGCTCCAGCGTTTCTCGGCTGCCTTGAGCATCTCGTCGGCCTCAGGGTTGCGCAAGCCGCGCCGGTATGCCACGCCGATGTACACAAAGCCCAGCTCGGTGTCGCGCAGGATGGCCTGATTGCGGGCTTCCGTTCGAGGCTGCGCCTTGCGCTCGATCACACGTGCCTCAAACGCCGCCGCGCAGTCTGCCGCCTCCAGGAAGAAGGGGGTGGGCGGTGCCGAGGCCGCTTCACTCTGTGCATGGGCCGAATGGCTCAGCAGCACAGTGCAGGCCGCGATGGCGAGGTGTCGTTTGAACATGGTCTGACTATGACACAAGCAGCTTGTCTGACACTGAAACGCCGGATGCGGTGTACACGTTGACCGCGGGAGGCATCTTTGTGGCATGGTGTGCGCATGAATGATCAGCCCAACAACCCCCTTCATGGCATCACGCTGGCGCGCATGGTCGAGGACTTGTCAGACTACTACGGCTGGGAGGAACTCGGCCGACTGATCCCGATACGCTGCTTCACTTTCGAGCCCAGCGTGTCGTCGAGCCTCAAGTTCCTGCGCAAGACGCCCTGGGCGCGCGAGAAGGTCGAGGCGCTTTATGTGCACACCTTGCGCTTGACGCGCTAGCTCACAGCGATTGAAGCTGGGCCATCAAGGCCTCGGTATAGGCCGGCAGCTTGTGGATGTCACCGTGACCCGCCTGCGGGAAGCGCAGCAGCACAGCCTGTGGCTTGATGGCCTGAAGCTGCTCGGCGTGCCCGATGGGGATCAGGGTGTCGCGCTCGCCATGGAAGATCACGACCTTGGCTTTCACATCGGGCAGCCGGCGGTCGGTGTGCAGCGGGTAGCGCAACACGGCGCCAGGCACCCAGGGGTAGTGTGTCTGGGCCATGGCCTCGATGCTGGTGTAGGGCGATACCAATAGCAAGAGGTCCGTGGGCACCTGGGTGGCCAGGTAGGTGGCCAGGCCCGAGCCCAACGACCGCCCGAAAATCACGTGCTTGAGACCCTGGTATTCGGGCGCCACCTGTTGCCATGCCCGTATCACGTCGTCGAGCAACTGTGCTTCATTCTCGATGTGGCCTGAACTCTTGCCATAGCCGCGGTAGTCCAGCATGAACAGGTCGTAGCCACTGCGCCGCCAGAAGTCGGCATTGGTGAACCAGGTGGCCACATTGCCCGCGTTGCCGTGCAGGTAAAACACGATGCCACGTGTGAGGCGCTGGCCATTGACCACGGGCTGGCGCAGGTGCAGGGCATGCAGACGTGCGCCGGGCACGTTCACCCATTCTTCTTGCGTGTCCGCTGCCAGGAATGCGTGGCTTGGCGCCAGCGGTTCGGGAAAGAACAAGAGCTTTTCCTGGCGGGACCAGATGTAGCCAACGGCCGCGGCCCAGCACAGGAAGGGCAATAGCACGAGGAACAGAGCCAGGATCCGAAACCGGTGAGAAGAAAACATGGGTGCCACGTATGAGGTCGCTGATCGATTGAGGGCTCTTTATGCCACAGTGCTTGAAAGGAGCGAGGCCCCATGATCCAACACACGGGATGGTATGAACCTTCGGGTTTCATCGCGCCGGAGTGGCCCATCGTGCGCCAGCGCCTTGTGGATGACTGCATCGCGAGTGCGCAACGTGACCATGCCTCTGCGGCGGACTTGAACACCACGCCGCTCATGAGCAGTGCGCAGCGGCTGTATGTGCAGGCGCACGCTCCCTGATAGGTATGGCGGACCGTGTGTGCCGATGCTCAAGAAGCGGGCTGGGCCAAGGCGTGTGCAAGGTGGTCGATCATCACCCTGAGCTTGGGCGGCATGTGGCGCTGGCCTTGCCAGAGCGCCCAGGCGGTAGGGCCGAAGGCACCTTCGGGTTGCCAGCCAGGCAGGACGGCGCGCAGGGTGCCGGCATCCAGATCGGCCTGCACGGCGAAGCGCGGCAAAAGCCCGATGCCCATGCCCGACAAGACCAGCTCGCGAACCACATCGCTGCTGTTGACGGCCACGGGGCCACGCACGGCCACGCTTTCGGTATGCCCTTGCGCATCCTTGAAATGCCAGGGGTGCGAGGCCGTGTGCATGCCCACTGCAAACGACAGGCAAGGGTGGGCGCTCAAGTCTTGAGGGTGGCCGATGCGTTTGCCGCGCAGGAAGGCGCGGCTGGCGCAGACCACGAAGTCGCAGCGGTGCAGGGGGCGGCCGGTGAGTCCCTCGGGCGGTTGAGCTGTCAGTCGGATGGCCAGGTCAAAACCTTCTTCGGTCAGGTCCACAAAGCGGTCCACCAGGGTAAGGGCCACGCGCACATCGGGGTAACGCTTGCAGAAGGCCGGCAGCAAAGGGGCCAGCACATGTTTGCCATAGGTCACCGAGCTGGTCATGCGCAGCACGCCGGCGGGCTGGCTGCTCAGCTGGGCCAGCGCATCCTGTGCGGCCGAGCCCAGTCGGGCCACCTGCTCGGCGTGCTCGTACAGCACGCGGCCGGCTTCAGTCAGCGACAGCTTGCGCGTGGTGCGGTTCAACAGCCGCGTGGCGTAGCTGCTCTCCAGGCGCTGGATCTGTTTGCTGACCGCTGACTTGGTCAAGCCCAGGGCACGCGCCGCCGCCGAGAAGCTGCCTTCGTCGACAACCTTGGTCAGTATCACCATGTCGGCCAGCTGCTGGGTTTGCTGTGCAAATGTTGAATCCATTGTTTCTTCCTTGGAAACAGTCATGTGCCTTGATGGTGGATTGTCTTATCAAATGGCTTTG
>JACPOH010000025.1:3218-23749 GCA_016185075.1 Aquabacterium sp.
CAACGCCGGCCGGATGCTTGGTCCGTGGGCGGACAGTCCTTGCCCGAAGCTGCCTGGAGCGCCAGCCTGCAGGTGTTCATCACGGCTGGTACCAACGAGGCAGGCGAGCGTGAGCGCTTCATCTCGGCAGCCCATGCGCTCATTCAGGAGGTGATGCGGGGGGCGGCCGCCACGCCGCTGTACATCCTCCTGCATGAAGTGCCGGCTGATAGCTGGGGCTACGATGGTCTGACGCAGGCCGCACGGAAGTTGGGGCGGCCTGCGCCACCCGTGATGACACTCAGGCAGATGGCGGGCATGCCGGCTGCGCAGACACCATCGCCAGTGAACACGGCCTTGTTGCTGATCGATTTTCAGCGTGAGTACGTGGATGGGGCGCTACCTTTGTCGGATGGGGCACACGCGGCCAGCCGTGCCGGCGAGTTGGTGGCGATGGCCGAGCGCGTGGGTGTGCCTGTGATCCATGTGTACCACGAGGCAGCATCGGCGCTGGCGCCAGTCTTTGCCCCTGGTTCGCCCGGTGTGCGGGCCATGTCCGAGGTCCCGGTGGCCAGCGGTCATCACCGCATCGTCAAGCGGTGGCCTTCATCGTTCAAGGGCACATCCTTGCAGGCACACTTGCAGGATCTGAAGGTGCAGCACCTGGTGGTGGCCGGCTTGATGACCCACAACTGTGTGGACAGCACGGCCCGCGAGGCCCTGCACCTGGGTTACGCCGTGACGGTGGTGGATGACGCCTGTGCCACACGCGATCTGCCAGACACCCAAGGCGGTGTGATCCCCGCCAGCGAGGTGCACCGGGTAAGCCTGGCTGCACTGGCCGATCGGCATGCCGACGTGGTTCGTGCAGCTGAAGTGGTGAGTGCCTGGCGCGCGTGAAAACGGTCGGCCAATGGATTCGGTGAGTTCGATTCGGGTGACTTGGCTGCCGCGGTCGGTGGCTCTGTGGTCTCAGGCGGTATCGGCCTCAGGCTGGGTAGGTCCTTTGCAGAATGGCATCAACAGCCAGCGCGCGCGTGTCGATGCTGCCCACCACGCGGCCCCATTGGGGATCCAGCCTGGTCTGGATGAAGGCGTCGGCGATGGGGTTGGGCGCATGGCGCTGCAGCAGGCAAGCCTGGGCCAGCAGCACCAGGCGCTCGGCGAAGCGTCGGCCCAGGGCTTCGAGCTGCTCGGGCGGCTCCTGGAGCATGGCCTGCAGGCCTTGCAGTGCGGCCTGGAGCCGGGCATCGCCCCTCGTGCCTTGGGCCAGGTCTTCCAGCAAGGCCATGGCCGCGGCGGGTTCCTTGCCGATGGCGCGCATCACATCCAGGCACATCACATTGCCTGAGCCCTCCCAGATCGAGTTGACGGGCGCTTCGCGGAACAGTCGGCCCATCACGCCGTCATCCACATAGCCATTGCCACCGAAGATTTCCATGGTCTCGCCGGTGAGCTCCACCGCACGCTTGCAGACCCAGAACTTGGCAGCGGGCGTCATCACGCGCTTCCACGCTTTTTCCACGGGCGTGTCATCGCGTTCGTAGGCCTGGGCCAGGCGCATCATCAGGACCACATTGGCTTCGTTTTCCAGCGCCAGGTCGGTGAGCACGGCGCGCATCAAGGGTTGGTCCACCAGCAGGCGGCCAAAAGCCTTGCGCTGGCGTGCATAGGCCAGGCCTTGGACCAGGCCCTGGCGAACCATGCCCGCGCTGCCCACGACGCAGTTGAGCCGCGTGTACGTGGCCATCTCGATGATGGTGGGGATGCCGCGGCCGGGTTCGCCCATCAGGATGCCGTGGGCGTCCTTGAACTCGACTTCGCTGCTGGAGTTGCTGCGGTTGCCGACCTTGCCCTTGAGGCGCTGCACCTCGACCGGGTTCTTGCTGCCATCGGGGCGCCAGCGTGGCACGAAGAAGCAACTGGGCCCGCCATCAGCCGTGCGGGCCACCACCAGGTGGGCGTCACACATGGGGGCAGAGAAGAACCACTTGTGGCCGCGCAGGGTGTATTCGCGTTCGCCTTGGCCGGTTGGCGTGGCCAGGGTGGTGTTGGCGCGCACGTCCGAGCCACCTTGCTTTTCCGTCATGCCCATGCCGATCCAGATCGATCGTTTGTGGGCCAGAGCCAGGTCGCGTTCGTCGTAGGCAGGGCTGAGCAGCTGTTCCTTCATGGCCGACCACAGGGCCGGTTCGCGCTGGATCAGGGGGATGGCGGCTTGCGTCATCGTCGCAGGGCACAGCGTGCCGGCTTCGATCTGGCCGTGCAGGTAGAAGCCCGCAGCCCAGGCAGACCAGCGCCCCTGGCGTTCGTCGGCAAATGGCATGGCGATCAGACCCTGCCCGCGATACAGCGCCATCAGCCTGTGCCAGCTGGGATGGAAGTTCACCTGGTCCACCCGGCGTCCGCGCGCATCAAAGGACTTCAACTCGGGCGTGTAGCGGTTGGCCTGATCGGCCAGGGCGTAGGTCTCGGCCTGGCCCAGCGTGGCACCATGAGCCTGGAGCTGTGGGATGAAGTCCGCTGCCCCGGCACGTTCCAAGGCTTCCCGCAGCGGCGCATCGGTGTCGAACAGGTTGTAGTCTTGCAGCTCGTCGAACTGGTTCGTGATCTCGTGGGTTTGCCAGGTCATGGTCCGTCTCCATCCAGCCTTTGAGGCTTGTCTTGCATGCCAGCCAGTCTAGGAAAAAAGCCTGCTTCAGGTGTTCGGGTTTCAGCAGCCACACGGCGCAAGCCGCGGCAGTCGCGTGCACGCGTGAGTTCGGAGGCCTTGCAGGAGGCCTTTGTTCGGGTTTTGATGGAGCGCGGTTACGCTGGCGTGACCATCCGCGAGGTGGCGGCCGTGGCCGGGGTGGGTGTGGGCACCTTTTACGAGTACGTGGCCAACAAGCAGGCGCTGGCGGCTCTGACCATCCACATGCGTGTCAAACGGCTGGCGCAGGCCATGAGCGAGTATGTGCAGGCGCACCAGGGGGAGCCCATGCTGGTACTGGTGCAGGGCCTGATCGACGAACAGCTTGGCCAGGTGATGGACGAGGGGGCGGTCTGGGCCGCGTTGTTCATGCTGGAGCGTCAGGTGTCGAGCCCTGATGCCTACCGCAAGCACTATGACCAGTTCGTGGCGCTGTGGGCGCAGGCCTTGTCCGTGTCTGCCCAGGCGCCAGAGCCGGAGCGGGTGCCCATGGTGGCGCGCATGGTGCACACCATGGTGTATGGCTGGGTCACGCAGAGCCTGCTCACACAAGGGCCCGAACTGGATCGGGCCGCTCTGCACGCCGAAGTGAAGAGGGCCGTGGGGGCCTATCTGGCAGCCTTGTGATCAGGCGCGGGGCTGGCGCAGCTTGCGTGCCGCAAACAGGCCACCCATGGCCAGACCACCTTGGAGCAACAGGGCCAGAGAGGTAGGCTCGGGCACAACGGACACATGGGTGATGGCCGCGTTGAAGCTGTATTCGTCGTGGGTCGAGCCCAGTTCGCTGCTGCTGTCCTTGCTCAGGTACACATGGCCACTGCCGCTCGTGGCCGCTTGTTGCGCCGCAAACAAGGCGAAGGCGCTGGGCGAGTCCAGCAGGGGGGCAGCGTCGGTGCTGGCCTCGAACGAGAAGGTGAAGGCGTCGGTGTGGCTCACGCCCTCCTGCGACCAGGCGCTGGTCCACTCCAGTGACAGGCCATACAGGCCGCCGAACTGGTAGAGCGAGCCGATCTGCTGTGCATCCGTGTCACTGGGGTGGACGCCGTCGAGATGCAACTCGGCTGTGTACGTGGGCGCGAAGGTGGTCGTGGCGCCGTCGGTCAGCAAGGGGGTGCTGTCATCGAACGTCAGCAGGAGGTAACCCGATTCACCCAGGCTGGGCGACAGGGGCCCGCCGCTGGCTTGTTGCAGCGCGAAATCAATGCGCAAGGGCGCCGACGATTGCGCCTGAGCCTGACCCACCGCGCACAGCAGGGACAGGGCGGCGATGACGCCCGACTGGATGACTTTGCTGGTGAATGCTTGCATGCTTGTCTCTTGTTGTGTGACGGTGATCGTTTGTCGTTGAATTGTTGCATCGAGGGTGTTGGGGTGACCTCCCCTCAAGTCGGTGTAGATTGGGGCGATTTCCTGAGCGAACCCATCCGCAGAGAAGCACGATGCCGCCGTCCAAGCGCCCGATTGACCTGAACACCTATGCCCGCGCGGACATCCTGCGCGCCTTCAACAGCCGCTTGCTGCCCCAGTTCAGCACCACCTGCGAAGTGGATGTGAGCGGCATCAAGCAGCAGGCCGAGGCAGAGGGCGTGTCATTCTTCGTGGCCATGAGCCATGCGGTGTCTTGCGCGGTCAATGCGGTGCCTGAATTGCGCCACCGCATGATCGACGGCGTGCTCTATGAGTTCGAGCGTGTGGACCCGGGCTACACCGTGGCGCGCGAGGGCGACCTGTTCAGCTTCTGCGATGGCGAGCACATCACCGACTTTGGCCCTTATGCCAGAGAGACGCAGCGGCGCATGGACGCGGTCAAGCAGCAGCCTGATCTGAGCGTGGGCGAGAAGCACCACATGTTCTTCATCACCAGCATCCCGTGGTTCAGCTTCACCTCGTTCACGCACCCCTATGACCCGGTCTATGGCTACATCCCGGTGATCACCTTGGGGCAGTACACGGAACGGGCTGGCGCCGTGGTGATGCCCGTGGCCGTGCAGGTGCACCATGGCGTGGTCGATGGCCTGCATGTGGGCCGCTTCTACGCGAAGTTGAATGAACTCAGCCGCCAGGCGGCGTCATGGCTCACGCTGGGGCCTGATCGGGCTTGATCGTTTCACCAAGCTGGGCCTGAGCCTCGGCCAGCTCATCAGGCCGCCAGGGCGTGGACTTGGCCAATGCCATCCAGACCGCGAAGGGCAGGGGCCTGTGGACGTGCCGGGCGGGCCGCACCTGTTCGAGCTGCCCCGTGTCGATGTCGCCGTGCACCACCCAGATGCCGAACGCTTCCGGGATCTCGTTGGGCTTGGCCATGCCGGCGGGGAACACGTAATAACAGGCGCTGCCCAACCACTGGTAGGCCTCGCGCTTGACCGCATGGCGCAGGTCGGACAACAAGTCGGCGCGGCTGACCTTGATCTCGTGCACAACTGGCTGCAGATAAGCCTCGACCGAGGTATGGCGCACCGAGAACACATCGGGGCGGGCCATGCGCCAGCTGCCTTTGGGCTCAGGTGGGCTGCTGTTGGCAGAGGTGTCCAGTGGCCACAAGCCGAGGTCTGGCAGAGGTTCTGACACCATCAAGGCGGGCTCGGTGGTTGCTGGCTCAGGTGCGTGGCCCTGGGCCTGAGCATGGGCCTGCACATGGGCCTGCACATGGGCCTGCACTTGGGCTCGCAATGACAGCTCCAGCCACACCAGCCGACCTGCATCGACCAGTTGCCGGGCCACGCGTTGCGCCAGCCGCTCGTGCCTGCTCATGGCGCGCAGATTGCGCTGGCGGCTGGCAGCCAGCACCTGGAAGCCTGAGGGGCTCAGGCGCAAGGTGTCACGGCCTGCTTCGTCGGTTTGGGCCTCGATCAGGCCGGCGGCCAGCAGGTCCAGCTCGATGGGGTCACGGCAAGGCCAGCCCGCCGAGCGCCAGATCTTCATCAGGCGCGACACATGGGTGCGCCCGGGTGTCCAGGAAGGGGCGTGAGAGGCGTGCTCCATAACTGTATAAGTATACAGTTATGAGGCTGGTCCCAGTAGTGAGGTCAGCCCCCTCTGGCCATCGGTGCCACGCCGATCAAGGCCTGGTGGCCCCAGAAGGCAAAGGCTGCCCAGGCTACGACGCCCACCACCACGGTGAGCACCGTCCCGATCGCGTTGCCCTCGGGGTAGGTGGTGCCCGCGGCACGGTCGCGCTGGCGTGCGCTGCGGAAGTCCAGGATCGCCCACAGCAGGAAGGCGCCAAACAGCACCATGTCGGCCAGCTTGCCATTGGCCAGCAGGTGGGCCAGCGCCCAGACCTTCACGGCCAGGATCATGGGGTGATGCAGGCGGGCCTTGATGGCGTTGCCTGGCACATACGCAGCGGCGAGAAACACGAACGAGATCAGCACCAGCAGTGCCGCGATGTGGCGCATGGCCACGGACGGCGTCCACAGCACCTCAGGCTGCAGACGGGCCTGACCGAAACCCCAGACCATCAAAACAAAACCCGCGATCGACACCAGTGAGTACAGCCCCTTCCAGGGCAATTCACCGATGCGCGCGCGCATGTGCGTGCGCCAGCCCTCCGCCACGATGCGCACGGAGTGCACGCCCAGAAAGACCACCAGCCCCAGAATCAACCACGTCATCGTCATGCCTCAAGCAAAGATCAGTGAAGCGGACATTATGGTTGTTTCGTGTCCACCACCGCGCTCGGGAGGCTGGCTAGAATGGGCCGATGACCATCCGCTTCATGCCTGCAGGGGGGCTGCGTGCCGTGTTGTGTGGGGTAGCCGGCGCCTGGTGCGTGGCTGCCCATGCAGCGTCGTCTTTGCCAGCTGTTCAACCAGAATCGCCGGATGCCGCCGCGCCACCGGCTTCGGCTGCCTCGGCGCCTGAGTCGGTGTCCTCGTCGGCCCACAAGCTGTATGAACAGGCGCGCCACCAACTGGTGCAGGTGCGCACCTTGCTGAGCGGGCAGGGCAGCCAGTCTTCTGTGGGATCAGGCTTCTTCGTGGGCGAGGGTGGCTTGATCATCACCAATTACCACGTGGTCAGCCAGGTGGCCTTGCAGCCCCAACGCTATCGCCTGACTTATGCCGGCGTGGACGGTCGCCAGGGTGCCCTGGATTTGCTGGCTTTCGATGTGGCGCACGATCTGGCCGTGGTGCGGCCCAGCGAGGCGAGTGCGCCGGCCGTGAAGGGTTTGGCGTTTCGGCCGCGCACCACACCGCTGGACAAGGGCGAGCGCATCTACTCCCTGGGTAACCCGCTGGATGTGGGCTTTGCCGTGGTGGAGGGCACGTACAACGGTCTGGTGGACCGTGGCTTCTACCCCACCGTGTTTTTCAGTGGCTCGCTCAACCCCGGCATGAGCGGCGGGCCCACGCTGGACGAACAAGGCCACGTCATGGGCGTGAACGTGGCCACGCGCCTGGATGGCCAGCAGGTAAGCTTCCTGGTGCCGGCCGACTTTGCCGAGGACCTCCTGGCGCGTGCGCGCAAGGCCGCCCCCATCAAGCAGGCTGTTTACCCTGAGGTGACGCGCCAGTTGCTGGTGCACCAGGACTTGCTGACCCAACGCTTCATGGCCCAGCCCTGGCGCTCGGCGGGGCATGAGCACTACCGCATCCCCGTACCGCAAGAGACCTTCATGCGCTGCTGGGGCAACAGCACGCAGCCCGACAACAAGGGCCTGGAGTTCGAGCGCTCGGACTGCACCATGAACCAGTCCGTGTTCATCAACAGCAGCCTGTACACCGGCAACCTGGCCACGCGCCACGAGATCTATGACGGCGGCAAGCTGGGCGCCTGGCGCTTTGCACGCCAATACTCCAGGAGCTTTCGCAACGAGTACTTTGGCGGTGGCGGTGCGCGCACGGCCGCTCAATGCAGCGAGCGCTTTGTCACCAACGATGGCTTGCCCATGCGCGCCGTCATCTGCCTGAACGCCTACAAGAAGCTGCCGGGTTTGTATGACATGGGTGTGCTGGTGGCCACGCTCAATGACGACACCGCTGGCGCACAAGGCCGGTTCGACGCCAAGGGTGTGAGCTTTGACAACGCCATGAAGCTGGCTGATTTCTACCTCAAGGGTTACGGATGGATCCCAACGAAGAAGGCCGAAGCCGAATCGAAGCGCCCCTCGCGCTGATCGAGCGCCTGGACCGCGATGGCCACGTGCTGCAAAGCACGCTGGTCTACCGCTGGCCCATGAAGATCGGCCGCTCTTTCGAGGCCGATCTGGTGCTGGACGACCCGCATCTGGCCCCGCTGCATGCCGAGTTGCACGAAATCGATGGTGACGTGCACCTGCGCGTGGGCGAGACCATCAATGGCGCCGTGGTGGAGGGCACCCACCTGAAGGCCGGCGAGTCCATGGCGCTGGGCGTGGCCCGGGCGCTGCGGCTGGGCAATACGCGGCTGCGCATTCGCCTGGCCAGCGAGCCCATGGCCCCCGAGCGCCCGCTGGACCGCCACCTGGTGCAGGCCGCGCTGGCGCCGGTGGGGGCCTCGTTGTGGCGCGTGGTGCTGCCCTTGCTGCTGGTCTCGCTGCTGGCCATGTTGTTTGACGAGTGGCTGGACAACGACCCCGGCACACCGCTCAACAGCTACCTCAGCTCCAGCCTGATCCTCTTGTCGGTGACGCTGGGCTGGGCCTTGTTCTGGTCACTGGGCAGCAAGCTGTTTCAAGGCAAGCTGGACTACCTGGCCCATTTGCGGCTGACCTTGATCTATGGTCTGGTGTGGACGGTGCTCGACTCCGCCCTGCCTTTGCTGGCTTTTGCGACGGACTGGTCTTTCCTGTCTCATGTCTCGGGCGTGGTGGGCGCAGGCGTGTTGTGTGCGCTGATCTGGGCCCATCTGGGCTTGATCCTGCCGGGGCACCGTACCGGCGTGACGGTGGGTGTGGCCAGCATGTACCTGGTGGGCCTGGGCCTGCACATCTGGCTCAATGAGCAGCGCACGGGGCAGGCCTTCACCGAGCGTTACGTGACGGCCTTGCCGCCTCCTGCCTGGCGTCTGGCGCCGGCCCAGCCCACCTCGGCCCTGATCCAGGACGCGCGAGCTTTGAAGGACAAGCTCGATCGCCAGGCCAAGGAAGACCGGGCCGATGATGCCGCCGATGCCGGTGGTGACGACTGAGCCATGGTCACGGGGGCCTTGAGATGAAGCGTGGGCCTCGGTTTGACGGCGTGATCACGGCCATGACGGTGGCCTGGATGGCCTTGTCCATCGGCACCACATGGCCCTGCGAGGCTCTGGCCGAGGCGCCACAGCTCAGGGCCTTGGCGCCAGCCTCATCGGCCTCGGCTGCATCCGCATCCTCATCTGCGCCCGGTTCCATCAAGGTCTTGCCCGCATACCAGGATGCCGCCCTGTTGGCACGCGCCTGGGCCTTGCCTGTGGCCTCGCGCTACAAGTCGCACATCGAGTACCAGCGCAACAGCACCTTCTGCGGGCCCACCAGCCTGGCCAATGTGATGCACTCCTGGGGGCAGGCCGCTGACCAGAGCCGCATGCTGGAAGGCACCGATGTCAGCACGGTGCTGGGTTACCTGCCCAAGGGGGTGACGCTGGACGACATGGCCGATGTCGCCCGCCAGAAACTGGGCAAGCCCGTCACCGTGATCCGGGGTCTGGACCTGGCCGCGTTTCGCGAGCACCTCAAGCGCAGCAACGACCCCACTCGGCGCTATGTGATCAACTTTTCGCGCGAGCCCTTGTTCGGATCAGGTGGCGGGCACCATTCCCCCATCGCGGGCTATCTGGCTGATGACGACCTGGTGCTGGTGCTCGATGTCAACCGTGACTTCGGCCCCTGGCTGGTCAGGGCCGATCGCCTGTGGGCGGCCATGAACACGCTGGACAGCAGCGCGAACAAGCTGCGCGGCCTCTTGTTGATCGAGTGAATCAGGGTTGGGCGGGCCAGCGCACCTGCACCGCCAGGCCACCGAGCTGCGCTGATCGTTCCGTGTCGATGCGAGCCTGGTGCACGGCCGCGATGCGGCGCACGATGGACCACCCCAGGCCGCTGCCAGCCTGCCCGCTGCCCAGCACCCTGAAAAAGCGCTCGCCCAGCCGAGCCTGGTCGGCCTCGCTCAGGCCCGGGCCGCTGTCTTCCACGCTCAGTTGCGGTGCTTGATCACCATCGCCCATGGTGACCACAATCCGCGCGCCCTCAGGGCTGTAGCGCGCTGCGTTGTCGATGAGGTTGCGCACCAGCACAGCCAGCAAGGCCGCATCTCCCTGCACGGGGCAGTGAGCCACGCCCTGCAACTCGATGTGCTGCCCGCGCGCCAAGGCCAGCGGGGTGAGGTCCGCCATGATCTGGCGCGTGAGCGGTACCAGGTCCACGGTGCCCATGGGCAGGGGCTGCCCGGCTTCGAGCCGCGACAAGGCCAGCAGCTGCTCCACCAGCCGCGTGGCACGGTCACAGCCCGCCAGCGTGGCTTGCAAGGCGTGCTGGCGGGCGGCCTCGTCCGTCTCGGCCAGCGCTACCTGGGCCTGTGTGCGGATGGCGGCAATGGGGGTGCGCAACTCATGGGCCGCATCGGCCGTGAAGCGCCGCTCGGCGCTCAACAGCGTGGCCATGCGGCCGAGCAGGGCGTTGAGCGCATCCAGCATGGGCGCCAGCTCAGCGGGCAGCGTGGGCAGTTGAACCGGCTCCAGTGCATCGGCTCGGCGAGCTTGCAGCACGTCACGGATCTGGCGCAAAGGCCGCAGGCCGTGCCGGATGGCCAGCCAGACAGCCAGCATCAGCACCGGCAAGGCAAAGGCGATGGGCCACAACACGCTGCGCAAGATGGCCTTGAGGATGTCGGCGCGCGAATCGATCTGCTCGCCCACATAGACCTGCACATCGCGCTCGGCGCCATGGGTGGCGAAGATGCGCCAGCGCACGCCGTCGATCTCGACGGTGCGAAAGCCCTCGCGCCAGCGCTCGGCCATGTCGACCATGGGCTCGGCGGGCGCATTGGCCGTGCGCAGGGCCAGTCGGCCTTCATGGAAAACCTGGAAGGCCACCTTGGGCGCATAACGGTGCAGCACCGGGGCATCCAGCCCGTGTTCATCACCGTGCTCCCCGGCCTCATGCTCGAAGCCTTGCTGGGCCACGAGCAGCGCGGCGGCCTGCGTCAGGTGGCTGTCCAGCAGTTCATCGAGTTCGTGGCGGGCATCGCCCCAGGTCAGCGCGGCGGCCACCAGCCACACCGTGAGCACACTGCCGATCACCAGCAGCAGCAGGCGGCTCTGGATGGAGGAGGACGCTTTCATGATGCGCCGGGCCTGTCTTTGGGCAGGATGTAGCCCACGCCCCGCACCGTCTGGATCAGGCCATTGCCCAGCTTGCGCCGCAGGTGGTGCACGTGCACCTCCACGGCATTGCTGTCGACCTCCTGGCCCCAGCTGTAGAGATGCTGCTCCAGTTGCTCGCGTGACAACACGCGGCCCGCATTGAGCATGAGGGCATGCAGCAGGTCGAACTCGCGGCCCGACAGGTTGACCAGCTCGCCCGCTTGCAACACGGTGCGTGAAGCCGGGTCCAGCTCGACATCCTGCGCGCGCAGGCGTTCGACCGGCTGGCCATGCGAGCGGCGGATCAGGGCGCGCAGGCGGGCCGCCAGCTCGTCCAGGTCCACGGGCTTGATGACATAGTCGTCAGCCCCCTGGTTCAGGCCCTTGATGCGGTCGGGCACGGCGTCACGCGCGGTCAGCACCAGGATGGGCAAAGTCAGGCCGGTGCGGCGCGCCATGGCCAGCACGTCCATGCCATCGCGTTTGGGCAGGCCCAGGTCCAGCACGGCCGCGTTGTAGTCCTGTGCGCGCAGCTCGCGCTCGGCGGCCTCGCCATCACGCACCCAGTCCACCTGGAAGCCATGCAGGCGCAAGCCGGCTTGCAGGCCATCGCCCAGCAGGGGGTCGTCTTCAGCAAGCAGGATGCGCATGGTGTGCTCAGGCGGTGGGGTGATCAGTCATCGTCGTCATCATCGCTGGCGCCGCCAGCATGGGTTTGACCCATCGCATGCTGGGCGGCTTGTTGCGGTGCAGTTTGCCACTGCTGCCACCAGAACCCCAGTACGGCCACCAACATCAGGGCCGCCACGGTGGTCCACGCGCGGCGGATGCCATCCTGCGCCTGGCCTGGCTTGCGGCCCGTGACCATGGCGCGAATCAGGTTCTCCTTGTGCAGCCAGCTGCTGAGCACCACGCCGGCCACGTGCACGCCCACGGTGAGCAGCATCAGGTTGGCCAGCACCTCGTGCGTTTCTTCCAGCCAGTCACCACCCAGCTCGTTGTAGTGGGCCCAGCCGGTGCTGGTGACCATGGCGGTCAGCCCGAGGATGAGGACGATGGCCAGCGCACCGGCGGGGTTGTGCCCCACATGGTGTTCAGGTCGGCCACTGGCCAGCGCGCGGAGGTAGCGCAGCACCGCGCCAGGCCCGCGCACAAAGCTGCTGAAACGGGCGTAGCGCGTGCCCATCAGCCCCCAGATCAGGCGGAAGGTCACCAGGCCGGCCATGGTGTAGCCCAGGGTCACGTGGACCAGGCGCAAGCGTTCGGTTTCGGCGGTGAGGTAGGCGCCGGCGAAGCACAGCACCATCAGCCAGTGGAACAGCCGAACGGGCATGTCCCACACGAGGACCTTAGCGGGGGATGCGGATGAATCGCTCATTGAAATCTCCTTGATCGGCTCGCGTGTGGCAGGCCGCGCAATTGGCGGGGCTCTTGATGCTGGCGCGTTGCCATGTGCGGGTGGACACCTCGTCGTGTTCGTGCAGGAACCACGAGGACTGGGTGATGCGGTCTTGCGGCGGGGCGCTGCGTGAGCCGGCGTTGGCGGTCAACCAGGTGCTCAGCGCCTTGGTGGTGGCCGCATCCAGCGAGGCATCGGTGCCGAAGTGCCTGGGCAGGCCGTTCATCAGGCGTTGCCAGGATGCGGCAGGCAGCATGCCGGGTGGATAGGCCACGTGGCAGGCCGAGCATTCCTGCAGGTACCTGGGTAGCAAAGGCACGCGGGCGCGGACCTGGTGCTCGTCATCGTCGGCATGGGCTGTGATGCTCGTGAATGCCAGCAGGAGGCTGGCTGCGGCCAGACCCAGCATGCGTCGCTTGATCATCATGATGTGCTTCCTTGTGTAGGCGCTGAGGCGGGTTCAAGGCTTGAGCGTCAGCAGCCAGGCGAGCACGTCGGCCTTCTCGGCTGCGGTGCATTCACGCCCGACGACGTCGTTGCAGTTGCGGCGATGGCGTCCGGGCGGGTGCCAGCCTGCTGGCTGTAGGTCGACAACCGTTGTGCGGGGGCGCTGCTCTGGGCCTGTGTGGCCGGGCACCAGGCGATCACCAGACTGGCGAACAACCCCGTGAAGGCGGGTGCGGTTCGCAAGCGGGTGGGGGTGGTTGGCATCATGGCTGCTCTCCTTGCTGGCTGCTCATGATGGTGGGCCTGTCTTACGGCTGGCTTAAGGCGAGGGTGGCCGTGGGGGGCGTTTGATCCTGATCAGACTTTGGCTGCGACCCCGTGCTGGGCCCCTTGGCACGGCAGGCATTGGCTGATCAAATGTGAAATATTCACATTATTGGAGTCGGTGACCATGGATCGTTTTGCCCTTCGCGCCACCGCGACGGCCTGCCTGCTGGCAGCCTTGTCCGCTTCTGCCTCGGCCGCCGTCTTCGGTACCCTGGGCAACTTCGACGTGGTCAATGACACGGGTTCCACCGCCTACGGCTTCGAGATCGATCTGGAAGGCCTGCACGGTTCGGACATCACCGACACCTTCGGCGGGGCCGGGCGCGGCTTCCCCACTTCGGTTGAACGCTATGGCGCGCCCAGCATCACCGAGTACAACAATGGTGGCATCTTTGGCGTCAAGGTCACCTACCAGGCTATCTACAGCGGAGGCGCGTGGAGCGTGGGCACGCCCAGCGGTGTGTTCAACACCCCAGGTGAGAGCTGCTGGACGGGCGGCAACATCGGGTACGGCCCCTCCACACCCTGTGATCACTTCGGCGTGGGCACCATCGGCAACCCGACCCGGACCACATATTCGTGGTTGACCGAGTCCTCCCCCGGTGTGCTGAGCAATGCCAAGGTCAACCTGCCTGCGCCGGTGTGGGCCGTGACCCCTTCACCCAACCCGGCCGTGGCTCAGCCCGTGGTGGTGGCGCAGATCCAGGCCCCCAAGCCCGAGGTGGAGGCACAGTTCGGCACGGCCATCTGGGTCAAGGTCTACACCACCGAGCTGGAGAACAAGGTCGAGCTCGAAGAGCTGATGGGCGGCAACGCCAAGGTCCAGCAAGCCAAGAGCCACACCGAGATCGAATGGCAACTGCTGCAGACCGATCCGGGCAACCCGCTGGCGGGGCAGCTTGAGAACGGTGGGGCGGCCGCCATGGGCGAAAAGTCCGAGTCCGTGTTGCGCCGTTACGAGTTCTTCAATTACAGCGGCGCGTATGACGCCGAAACGCACGAGGCCTTGCCTGTGCTGGGCGACAGTCATCCAGCGGATGGTGAGCTGGGTTCGTTCATCGGCGCGCAGAACGTGGCGCTCAACCTCAACGGCAACCCCGTGGCCGTGCCTGAACCCGAAACGTTTGCGCTGGCCGCCAGTGGCCTGGCCCTGGTCCTGCTGGCCGTGAAGCGGCGTCGGGCCTGAGGTGCCTGAACCCGCCCTGCTGGCTCCGAAGTGGGCTCTGGGCTGGTGAAGCGGGTGCCAGCTGCGGGTCAAGGACGCAGCTGGTGCTTGGCCTGCTCGATGCGTTGTGACTTGTAGATGCCGGTGTGGCCGGAAAACAGGTAGCTCACCACACAGGCCACGGCCGCAAAGATGCCGATGGGCGCGCCAAACAACTCCATGGCCATGAGCGTGCAGGCCAGCGGGGTGTTGGCGGCACCGGCGAACACGCCCACGAAACCGAGCGCTGCCATGAAGCCCACGGGCTGGTGCAGCCATGGCGCCAGGGCATTGCCCAAGGTCGATCCGATGAAGAAGAGGGGTGTGACCTCGCCGCCCTTGAAGCCGCAACCCAGGGACCAGACCGTGCTCAGCAGCTTGGCGGCAAAGTCCCAGGGCGGGACCGCCTGCTGGAAGGATTCGGCGATGGGCCCCAGCCCCAGCCCGACATAGCGCCAGCCATCGCCCAGCCAGACCACCGCCGCAAACACCAGGCCACCGACCAGTGGGCGCAGCGGTGCATGGCTGATCCAGGCCTTCATGCGTGTCGACAGGGCGTGCGCCGATGTGGCAAACAGCATGCCGATCAGTCCGAAGATCATGCCGGCCAGCACGACCGAGATCAGGGCCAAGACTGACAGGCCGGGGATCAGCCCCGCTGCATAGTGGGCATGGTGCACACCCCACAAGCGCGTGACCTGATCCGCCACGATGGCCGCCACGAAGCAAGGCCACAGGGCGTCGTAACGCATGCGCCCGACCATCAGCACCTCCAGGCCGAACACGGCGCCCGCCAGTGGCGTGCCGAATACCGACGCGAAGCCCGCGCTGATGCCGGCCATCAGGAGCAGACGGCGGTCATGTGGCGACAGCTTGAACAGCGTTGTCAACTGATCGGCCAGGGCCCCGCCCATCTGTACCGCCGTGCCTTCACGCCCCACGGAAGCACCGAAGAGATGCGAGATGACCGTGCTAGCGAGGATCAGGGGCGCCATCCGCAGCGGGATGGTTTTCTTGGGGTCATGGATTTCGTCGAGCAGCAGGTTGTTGCCACCCTCCACGCTTTGCCCGAACTTCAGATACACCCAGGCCACGGCATACCCGGCCAAGGGCAGCAGCCAGATCAACCAGCGGTGCGCCTCGCGCGTGGCCGTGGCCCAATCCAGCGAGACGAGAAACAGTGCCGATGCCGAGCCGGCCAGGATGGCCACCAGCGTGGCCAGAATCAGCCACTTGCCCACCTGGGGCAGCAAGTCAATGGGCTCGGTGAGTTTCATGCGGCGAGAGGGGAACCCGGTTGCGATGCACACCTCATGCAAATCGCACGCCATGGCGGCTTGATGCACGGATTCTAAGTGCCGGGCTCGACCCGGCCGGCCCCAGGTCCATCCGAAGCGCTGGCTTGAACATCGTGCGCCAGGTGGCCGCCCATGTTTCATGGCATCCTCATGCCCCGTACAGGCCATTGCCAAGCGAGACAACATGAGCGAACAACAGACAGATCCCGTCGTCATCGTGGGTGCCAAGCGCACGCCGATCGGCGCCTTCCAGGGGCAATTCCAGGCCATGAGCGCCACGGCTTTGGGCGGTGCAGCCGTGGCAGGGGCCTTGGCGCAGGCCGGCCTGTCGGGCAGCGCCGAGATTGGCGAAGTGCTGATGGGCTGCTGCCTCATGGCTGGCCTGGGGCAGGCGCCAGCACGGCAGGCGGCCATCGCGGCGGGCCTGCCCAACTCGGTGGGCGCCACCACCTTGAGCAAGATGTGCGGCTCGGGCATGAAGACCACCATGCTCGCGCATGACCAGCTGCGTGCCGGTGTGGCCGACTTCTTCGTGGCCGGCGGCATGGAGTCCATGAGCAATGCGCCTTACCTTTTGCCTGCCGAGCGTGCCGGCCAGCGCCTGGGCCATGGCCGCACCATCGACCACATGTTCTTTGATGGCCTGCAGGACGCCTATGGCGGCGAGTTGATGGGCCATTACGCCGACCTCGTGGCCGAGCAGCAGGGCTACACGCGGGCGCAGCAGGATGCTTACGCGACCGAGTCGGTGCTGCGCGCTCGCGCGGCCGTCGAGACAGGCCTGTTTGTCGATGAAATCGTACCTGTGGCCATCAAGGGTCGCGGTGAGCCCGTGCTGGTCAGCCAGGACGAAACCCCCTCCAAATGCCAGCCCGACAAGATCACGCGGCTCAAGCCCGCCTTCCGGCCTGAGGGCACCGTGACCCCGGCCAGCTCGGCGTCCATCTCGGACGGCGCGGCCGCCCTGGTGCTCACGCGCGCCAGCATCGCGCAGCAACGCGGCATGACCGCGCTGGCCCGCATCGTGGCGCACAGCACCTATGCCGGCGAGCCTGGCCTGTTTGCCACGGCGCCCGTGCCCGCCATCCAGCGCGTGCTGGCCAAAGCGGGTTGGCGAGCCGCGGACGTCGACCTGTTCGAGGTCAACGAAGCCTTTGCCATCGTGGCGCTGCATGCCATGCGAGAGCTGGGCTTGCCGCACGACAAGGTCAATGTGGCCGGTGGCGCCTGTGCGCTCGGTCACCCCATCGGCGCCACGGGCGCGCGCATCATCGTCAGCCTGATCCATGCCCTGCGCCGCATGGGTGGCCGCCGTGGTGTGGCCTCGCTGTGCATCGGCGGTGGCGAGGCCACGGCCATCGCCATCGAGATCCCGGCCTGAGTCTCCTTCATCCATCGTTTGTTTTCATCCACCTCACTTCATCGTCCGTCACCATGATCGAACTCGACCTCGACGCCAGCGGCCACATCGCCACCATCACCCTCAACCGCCCACCCGCCAACGCCTGGTCGCTCGACGGCCTGCGCCAGCTCAAGGCCACCGTTGAAAAACTCAATGCCGACACGCGTGTGCGCGCCATCATCGTCACGGGGCAGGGGCCCAAGTTCTTCAGCGCTGGTGCCGACCTCAATGTGATGGCCGGAGGCGACAAGGCCGTGGCGCGTGACGTGGCCCAACGCTTCGGCGAAGCTTTTGCCACGCTGCAGGAAGCCCGTGCGGTGGTGATCGCGGCCATCAACGGTTATGCCATGGGCGGCGGCCTGGAGTGTGCGTTGTCCTGCGACATCCGCATTGCCGAGCAGCACGCGCAGATGGCCTTGCCCGAAGCCTCGGTGGGGCTGCTGCCCGCCGGTTGCGGCACGCAGACCTTGCCCTGGCTGGTGGGCGAAGGCTGGGCAAAGCGGATGATCCTGACCAACGAACGCGTGGACGCGGCCACGGCCCTGCGCATCGGTCTGGTTGAAGAGGTGGTGGACACCGGCGCCTCGCTGGCCAAGGCCCAGGAAATGGCCCAGCGCGTGACCACGCTGAGCCCCGAAGGCGTGGCTTACAGCAAGCAGCTGGTGCATGCCGCGCGCCAGGGTGTGCCCCGTCATGCGGCCTTGTCACTGGAGCGCGAGAAATTCGTGGACTTGTTTGACAGCCCCAACCAGCGCGAGGGTGTCAACGCCTTCCTGGAAAAGCGCAAGCCGCAATGGACATGATGTGCTGATGTGCGACGGTGACCACCTGTAACGGGTGGCGCCTCGCTCGCGTGTATTCTTTGTCTTTGGTTCACCACACGCTGTAGGACACCACCATGAAACTCACCCGCAAAGCCATCGCCCTGACCGTGGCCATCGCCCTGAGCCACACCGCCGGCTTGCAGGCTGCGCAAGCCGCCATGATCGCCACCGATGCCGTGGCCGTGACCGCCGCCGATGCGCAAGTGGCCGCTCGCCGTGCCCAGGTGCTCGAGACCCTCAACCGTGCCGACGTGGCCCAGGCCCTGATCGAAAAGGGTGTGGACATGGATGCCGCCCGCGCCCGAGTGGCCTCGCTGTCCGATGCCGAAGTCACGCAACTGGCTGACCAGCTGGACAAGGCGCCTGCCGGTGCCTCCGACATCCTGGGCACCATCGTGTTCATCTTCGTGTTGCTGCTGATCACCGACATCCTGGGCTTCACGAAGGTGTTCCCGTTCACGCGCTCGATCCGCTGACCGCATCGTGCGTCGCACACCGCGCCTGATGGGCGCGTTGGTGCTGTCGTGCGGCCTCCTGGTGACGATGGGGCTGCACGGCTGCGCTTCGCTGGAGGCTCGCCAGACCGGGGCCTTGCTGGCCCAGCCGCCAGCAGACATGCCGGCACAGGTGGCCCTGTCCGCCACGCCTTTCTTTCCCCAGGACGAGCTGCAATGCGGGCCGGCGGCGCTGGCCATGGTCATGGGTGCCGCTGGTGTGCCCATCACGCCCGGCGCCTTGAGCTCTTCGGTCTTTCTGCCAGGGCGCGGCGGCAGCCTGCAGATCGAGATGCTGGCGGCACCACGCCGCCACGGCCTCGTCAGCACCCGCATCCAGCCCGACATGCAGGCCTTGCTGCGCGAGGTCGCGGCCGGGCATCCGGTTGTGGTGCTGCTCAACCTGGGTTTGAGCCTTTACCCCGTGTGGCATTACGCCGTGGTCATCGGGTATGACCTGCCTTCGCGCGAGGCCCTCTTGCGCTCTGGTACCACCGAACTGCAGCGCCTGCCCTTGCGCACGCTCGAACACACCTGGGCCCGATCTGGCCAATGGGCCTTCGTGGTCTTGCCACCAGATCAATTGCCCGTGTCGGCCAGCGAGGCGGATGTCACCGATGGCCGTGTCACTTTCGAGCGCCTGGCCAGGCCCGAGCAGGCGGCCCGGGCCTACCGCGTGGCCCTGCAACGCTGGCCCGACAGCCTGGTGCTGGGGCTGGGTCTGGGCAATGCCTTGTTTGCGTCAGGGGATGTGCGGGGCGCCGCCGAGGTGCTGGCGCGCGTGGCCAGCCAGCATGACAGCGCCGCTGCCTGGAACAACCTGGCCATGGCTCGGCTGAAACTGGGGGAGCATGAAGCGGCGCTCCAGGCGGCACAGGCTGCACTCAGGCGAGCGCAGGCCAGCGAGCCCCGCTGGGTCGGCATCGCGCAGGCCACGCTCGACGAAGTGCGGCAAACCCTCTCAGGGAAATGACGGGGCCGTGCACGTATCCGGCATCAGCCTAGGGATAGCCTCCCCCTAGGTTCGGAGGGGTGTCCCCCTTTGGCGGGTTCTGGTTGAACCGCCCTCTGTCTACGATGCCTTCCATGAACAGCGTGGTTGCAACCTCGCGGGCACAAAAAGGGGGCGTCATGGGCATCGATACGCAAACATGGATCTGGTTGGTCATTGCTGTGGCCTGCACGGGCGTCGCTTGGGCCATCTTCTGGCCTGTTGAGCCCTCTCCCGGCTTCCACCCGATCTCGACACACTGGGATCTGGTCTATGTGGACGACGATGGTGTCATGCAGTTCACCATGGTGCGGGTGCTCAAGATCAACCCGACCACGCGACGCATGACGGCATGGTGCGCCAGCAGTGGCAGCGAACGGGTGTTCAGGCTGAGCAAGGTGGTCAAGGCAACGGATCTGCGCAGCGGGGCGCGCGTCAACATCGCCCGGCTCATCGACCACGCCCGCGTACCGGCAGGCAAACCGGCGCCTGCGGTGGTGCATGACAGCGCGCAAGCAGACTCGGCGGGCAGTTGGTGGAGCACCTCGCGCCTGGGCTTGCACTGAGCGGAGCAGGCCGCTTTCGGGCTTCGCCAGCACGCCGCCCCTCGTTCAGAGAGGGGTGATACCCGCAGCATGCGGCTGCCGCCACAAGGCGACAATGCAGTTCATGACCATCGCCAACTCCAACGAACAAGCCGCTGCCGCCATCCTTGCACAGCGCCGTCTTCACGGTCACCAAGGCCCGTGCCTGCCCGAGGCGCTTCGGCCTCACACGCTCGACGATGCCATGCGCATCCAGATGGCCACCATGCCCTTGATGGGCGATGCCGTGGCAGGCTGGAAGTGCGGCACACCGGCAAGCGACAAGCTGGTGGTGGCGCCCATCTACGCGCGCACCGTTCATCGCGCAGGTGAACGGGCCTGCCCGGTATGGGCCCATGGCGGTGCCGTTCGTGTGGAGCCTGAACTGGCTTTCGTGCTGGGCCGAGACCTGCCGCCACGCGCGCAAGCCTATGTCCCGCATGAGGTGGACGAGGCCATTGCCGCCACCCATCTGGCGCTGGAGTTGATCGACAGCCGCTACAGCGACCAGAGCGTGCTGAGTTTCGTGGACAAGCTGGCTGACGGGCTGGTGAACCAGGGCCTGTTCATCGGGCCCGAAGTCGATGGGGAGCAGGCCAGCCTCACCAATGTCATGCCCATTGCGATC
>JACPOH010000025.1:23845-25884 GCA_016185075.1 Aquabacterium sp.
GATCCGGATCGAGGGCGCGCCCGAGCAAGTGCGCGCCGGCCAGCACCCCGACCCTCTGCCACGCTTGCCGCTGTACTGGCTGGTGGAGTACCTGCGCGAGCAGGGCATCGGCCTGCAGGCCGGGCAGGCCGTGATCACCGGCTCGTACGCCGGTACCTTCCCCCTGCCGGTTGACCGGGACATCGCGCTGCGGTACGGCGATCTGGGAGATTTCCACGTGCAGTTCACAGCCCGCGCCCGGGCTTGATGGCAAGGCGTCGAGCAGGGGTCAGCCCAGGCTCATCAGGCTGGCATTGCCGCCCGCTGCGGCGGTGTTGACCGCGATGCTTTGCTCGCGCAGCAGGCGCCACAGGTTCAGACTGCCCGGCTGTCGCCACCCCGGCGGCAGCGCCAGCAAAGGCAGGATGGGGCCGGGCCGCTCGCTGAGGTACTCCGCCATCTCGGTGACATCGGTCCGGTCGGCGTGCATCAGGACCGCTTCCCAATGCGTGTCGGCCATGTCGCGGACCAGTGTGATGCACTGTTGTACCTCGGGGGGCAGTTGCAGCAACAGGGGGCGTCGGGATGGGTGATCCAACCAGACAGCCTGGTTGCCGCAAGCCAGCACGTTGCACAGTTGGTAGAGCAAGTCTGACGCTGACCTGGCCAGACACAGGACGGGCCCTTTGGGCAACAGTCGGTAGCGGTTGGCTTCGCCGGTGGGCCCGGGCAGCGTGCAGTCCACACCCAGCGGGCTGATCTGCATGAGGTAGCGGGCTTCCTCTTGCAGGGCGTCGGCGTGGGGCACCAGGGCCAGGGCAGCCTCGCCCAGCCAGTCACACAGCACCTGCAGTGGCAGCAAGGCCTCCTCCGACGGGCGCTTGCTGGCCAGGTCGCGCAGGGTCCCGGCGCGCAAGCTCGTGTCGGCCTGGGCATGCAGCAGCCGATGCAGGTACAGCGGGCCACCCGCTTTGGGGCCGGTGCCAGACAGGCCCTCGCCACCAAAGGGCTGCACCCCCACCGTGGCGCCGATCATGTTGCGGTTCACGTAGATGTTGCCGATGCGCGCGCGTTCGGTGATGAAGTCGATGGTTTCGTCGATGCGGCTGTGGATGCCCATGGTCAGGCCGTAGCCGGTGGCATGCAGTTGCGTCAGCAGCTCGGGCAGCTCGTCACGCTGGTAGCGCAGCACATGCAGCACGGGGCCGAATACCTCCTGCACCAGCTCCTTCAGGCTGTTGAGCTCGATCAGCGCGGGGGCCATGAAGCAACCACCACTGTTGGCCTGCACAGCCGCCAAGGCAGTGTCTGCCTGGAAGACATCGCGGTCACACGCGCGCAACGTGGCCACATGCAATTCGATGGCTTCCAGCGCCTCCTGGTCGATCACCGGCCCGACGTCGGTTTGCAGGCGGTCAGGCGGGCCCAGTTGCCACTCCCTCATCGCACCGCGCAGCATGTGCAGCACGCGGTCTGCAATGTCCTCCTGAAGGCACAGCACGCGAAGCGCAGAGCAGCGCTGCCCTGCGCTGTCAAACGCCGATGCCATGACATCGCTGACGACCTGCTCTGGCAGGGCGGACGAGTCCACGATCATTGCGTTCTGGCCGCCTGTCTCGGCGATCAAGGTCAGGGCTTGGCCGCGTTCGTTGACGCGTGTGGCCAGTTGGGCCTGCAGCCAACGGGCCACCTGGGTGGAGCCCGTGAACATCACGCCGCGGATCGCGGCATGGGCCACGAGTGCGGCGCCGACGGTGTCGCCTGTGCCGGGCAGCATTTGAAGCGCGGCGACCGGGATGCCAGCTTCGTGCAGGATGCGCACCGCCTGAGCGGCGATGAGCGGCGTCTGTTCTGCAGGCTTGGCCAGAACAGTGTTGCCTGCAGCCAGCGCGGCCGCGATCTGGCCGGAGAAGATGGCCAGCGGGAAGTTCCAGGGGCTGATGCACACGACGGGGCCCAGTGGCTGGTGATGGCCGTCATGCAGATCGTGCCTTGCCTGGGCAGCGTAGTAGTGCAGGAAGTCGATGGCCTCACGCACCTCACCCACCGCGTTGGGCAAG
>JACPOH010000026.1 GCA_016185075.1 Aquabacterium sp.
ACGCGCTGAAGCTGCGCCAATCCCGCGTGGTTTGCGGCTTGAAGAAGCTGAAGGCAAAGGCGATGAAGATGGCCGAATTGAGGGCCACCAGCCCCCACAGGCCGTAAGCGGGCATGTTGTCATGCGTCATGGCCGATCTCCAGTTTTGGGCGCTGGTGCGGCGTTGTGCTCACCTGTGCTGCCATGCTGATGTGGGCCGTGTTGGCCATGACCGTGACCGTGGTGCATGAACACATGCATCAAGGGGCAAGCCAACAGCAAAACAAATGGCAGTGCACCGGCCAGATGGGCGCGGTGCTCGGTCCACAAGAAGTAGCCCGCCACACTGCCCAGAACGATCAAACCCACGCCATAGCGTGAACGCCAAAATGAGGCTGGGTCGCAATCGTGCTGCTGGTCGTGTTGATGGTCCATGGGGCTCACCAACTTTTCTTGTTTGCATCAGACGGGGCGCTGCCTGGCTCGTGGTGGTGGTGCCCACCATGTCCGCCATGACCATGGAAGACGTGCATCAATGGGCATGCCAACAGCAGCAGATAGGGCCAACTACCGGCCACGTGTTGCCAGTGTTCACGCAGGACATAGAAAGCGGCGATCAAGGCCAGCATCGCGACAGCGACACCCACGGGGCTCTTGAAGAACGATACGGAAGAGCCTTCAGGCCCCTTGCCGTGTTCATGCGGATGGTCCATAGCGACTCCTGTTGTTCAGATGGTTGACGGGCTCACAAGCCGAAGCGTCGCAGCGGGCGGCCCACCACAACGCCCTGTCGGCCTTACTTACTCGCAGCGTCCTGCATCGGCTTGGCACCCATCTTGGAGCCCATGCCCATGCCAGGCTTCATGTCGCCACCAGGGGCGGATGCGCCCATGCCCTGACCCATCATTCCCATGTTCCCGCTCTTGTCCATGCCGCCGTTCTTGTCCATGTGCTCATGCATCTCTTTCATGTGCTTGTCCATGAGCTTTTGGCGCTTGGCGGGGTCTTTGGTCCCGTGAATCTTCTTCATTTCCTTTTGATGCTTTTCGTGCATCTCGTGCATGCCATCCATGCCGCCCATTGCAGCGGGCTTGGAGGCCATGTCCGCGGCCGGTGCGGGTGCGGCGGCTGAAGCCGCAGCCTTGGGATGGTGGGCCTTGTGGTCCTCTTCTTTGGTTTGGGCCGAAGCGCTACCAACGGCGACCAAAGCGAGCATCAGGGTAGAAATCAGTTTGGTGGGGGTGTTCATGTCATGCTCCTTGTTCGTCAGCTTGGAAAA
>JACPOH010000012.1 GCA_016185075.1 Aquabacterium sp.
GGCCGACGATGCCGCAGCCGGTGCAGCCTGTGCCCCCTGTTGCGGTGACCACGGCACGGCCTTCACGGGCGCCTTGGGGTTCATCATCTTCTGGAAGCCATCGACCATGACCTGCTCGCCGGCCTTCAGGCCACCGAGCACGATCCACTCATTGCCGCGTGCGCCACCCAGCTTGACCGGGCGCGGGCTGACCTTGCCTTCGGCGTCCACCACCATCACGGTGTCACCCTGGCTGCCGCGGGTCACGGCCTGCTGAGGCAGCAACATGCCGCCGTCCACCTGGGCTTGCTCCAGGCGCACGCGCACATACATGCCGGGCAACAGCAGCCCTTGCGGGTTGGGCAGCTCGGCACGCAGGGAAACCTGGCCGGAGGTTGGGTCCACGCTCAGATCCGAGAACAGCAGCTTGCCTTGCAAGGGGTACTCGGTGCCATCGTCCAGCACCACACGCACGGCGGCGGCCTGGTTGCCCAGCTTCTTGATGGTGCCGGCTTCCAGTGCCTTCTTGAGCTTGATGACATCATTGGCCGACTGCGTGAAGTTCACATACAGCGGGTTGACCTGCTGGATCAAGGCCAACTGCGTGGCCTCACCCTGGCCAACCAGTGCACCTTCGGTCACCAGCGCACGGCCGATACGGCCCGAGATGGGGGCCGTCACCGAGGCGTAGCCCAGGTTGATGCTGGCGGTCTGCACGGCGGCCTTGGCGGCAGCCACATCGGCCTGAGCCTGACGCTGCGCCACCTGGGCGTTGAGGTATTCCTGCGGGCTGATGGCCTTGGCGGCCTGCAGCGGCTGGTAACGGTCCGCCAGGGCGGTGGCTTGCGCCAGATTGGCCTCGGCCTTGGCCAGCGTGGCCTTGGCGCTGTCCAGCGCGGCCCTGTAGGTGCTGGCGTCGATCTGGAACAAGGCCTGGCCGGCCTTCACGTCTGCACCCTCGGTGAACAGGCGCTGCTGCAGGATGCCGGCCACGCGGGCGCGAACCTGGGCCGTACGCAAGGCTTCGAGGCGGCCAGGCAGCTCGGCCATCACGGGCACGCTTTGCGGCTGCACCGTCACCACGCCCACCTGGGCAGGCGGCATGCCGCCGCCGGGCTTGGCCGCGCCGCCGGCGCCTGCCTGCTGGTCCTTCTGGCCGCAACCGGTCAGGAAGGAAGCGGCCACGGCACACAAGGCCAGCACACCCACGGCATTGGCCGTCCAGCGCCAGAGCTGATCCTTGTTCACCAAGGGTGTCTTCCTTGTTTCAAGCATGTTGTTTTCTTCTTGTGAAACTGCCATCTCACGACTCGCCATGGGACACCTCTTGAAATACTTGCCTGGTCAACAATATGGGCAGTATACATACATGCTTGTATGTATGCTCGCGAATCAGCGACAATCACCCTCAGACTTCACGGTTTTCTTCATCCCGTCATGCGCCGCACCAAAGAAGATGCCCAACACACCCGCGAGAGCCTGCTGGACGCGGCCGAGCGGTTGTTTGCCGAGCGCGGCGTGTCCAGAACGTCGCTGCAGGACATCGCCAAGGCCGCGGGTGTGACCCGGGGCGCCGTGTACTGGCATTTTCAGGACAAGGCCGAACTGTTCAACGCGATGATGTCGCGCACCACGCTGCCGATGGAGGACACGCTCAAGTCCATCGACGCCGAGCGCGAAGCAAACCCGCTGGGTGAACTCAAGGCCTCCATGATGGACGTGATGCGGCGCATCGCGCATGACCCACGCACACAGCGGGTCTTTGACATCGCCACCCTGAAGGTGGAGTACGTGGAAGAGCTCTCGGGCATTCGTGAGCGGCATCTGAACGTGCACGGTTCTTGTCAGAACCACGTGGAAGCCACTTTCCGCCGCGCCCAGGATCTGGGTCACATCCGGCCCGAACTGAACCTGCGCGTGCTGGCCCTGACCTACATGGCCCTGGTCAATGGCCTGATCCACAACTGGATGCTGGACCAGAACCGCCATGAGCTGGTGGCCACCGCCGATGCGGGCATCGACGTCTTTCTCAACGGGCTGCGCTGAGCCCAAGCCCCACCCAGCTGGCCTGTTGGCAGGGACGCGGGCGCGTCAGCCAGGATCTCACGCAGACCGGGCCACCTGGCCGTCGGTGCGCTCGTCGAGGGCGAGCGACGAATCCACACCGGGCTCATCCAGGTGGCGGTTGTCGGCCCACCCCACCATGCTGAAACCTTCGCCGTTGTAGAGCAGGCGGTTGACGCTGGCATTGGTGATCTTCCAGTTGCGCGGCAAATCCAGCTCCAAGCCGTTGGCGGCGCGGTAGAAGCAATCCAGCACACCGCCATGCGCCACAACGGCCACGCTCTGCCCGGGATGCTGGCGTGCCAGACGTGTGAGAGCGCCCAGGCAGCGGTCATAAAAGGCCTGGAGGGTTTCGCCACCTTCCGGGCCGTAGGCGGGATCACGTTCTCGCCAGCGGCGCGCTTCTTCAGGCCACTGTGCGGCCACCTCTTCCTGGGTCATGCCCTCGAAACGCCCGAAGTGGCGTTCGCGCAGGGTGGCATCCAGGGACAAAGGCAGGCCACGCAATTGGGCCACCGCTTCGGCCGTGTGCCGCGCACGCAGCAAGTCGCTGCTGTAGATCGCGTGAATTTCTTCGTCGGCCAGGGCCTGGGCCAGGCGCTCTGCTTGCCAGCGCCCCTTGTCATTGAGCGGGATGTCAATGTGGCCCTGGATGCGGGCCTCGGTGTTCCAGGCGGTTTCGCCGTGGCGGATGACGAGCAATCGGGTGACGCGATCAGGCATGCCCGAGATCATGCCTCAGGTTTGCTGCACCGCACAACACCCCAGTCACATCACACACCCCAGACGATGGGTTTGCCCGCCGCCAGCGCCTCTTCGATCATCTTGACCAAGGGCCAGGCGCGCTTGCGCAGGCTGACGGTTTCGTCCTGGAACGAGGGCTCGGCACGCGCCTGCGCCTCATCGGCCTCGGCATGAGGGGCCACCGGGGCAGGCTCGGGCTGGTCGGGCAAGGCCTTGAGCACCAGCAGCGCGGCCGGCATGTCTTCAGGGGTCAGGATGCCCTGCCCTTCAGCAGACTTGCCCAGCACGCGCAACACGGCCGCGGCATGGGCCTGCACCATCACCAGATCACCGGTGGCCTGGCTTTTGAATTTCACGGGCATGAGAGCATCTTTCATCGCGGGTCATCAGATGCCATTGAGCTTACGCTCAAATTCAGGCCTCCATCAAGGCGTGGCCACCTTCAGGCGGGCAGCGTCCAGCTTGTCCTGGTACTGCGCCTTGGTGTTCTCCAACGTGACACGGGCGGTCTGGATGAAGGGCTCGCGCGTGGCGAGGATCTCGCCCAGGCCTTTTTGCTCGTAGCGGGCGAGCAGTTCGGTGCCGAGTTCGTAGAGGGCGGCGTTTTGGGTGCGGCACTGGTCGAGCTGATCGCTGGTGCGCTTGAGACTGGCCTGAGAACTGGCCAAAGCCTGCGCCGCCTGCTGGCTTTGCTGTGCCGCCTGCTGCTTGCTGTCTTCGAGCGCCTTTTGCAGTTGGGCCACTTGTTGGACCAATTGGGCCTTGTCGCTCTGCAGCGCGCTCAGCTCGGACTCGAGTGCCTGTGCGCGTCGGCTGGCCGCACTGGCCGCGCGACGCTGAGCCTGTGCATCGCCTTGTGCAGACTGCAAGGTCGCTGCCATGGCAGCCTTGTCGGCGCTGGCCTTGGCCTGCACCTCCTGGATCGCCGCGTCCTTCTCTTGCTGTTGCTGGCGCAGTTGGAGCTTGAGGCGGCGCAACTGTTCCTGCTCGCGTTCGCCCGAGTCGGCCCACGCGTGCGTGGCCATGAACACGGCGAGCAAGGCGGCCATCATGGGGCGCCAGCGGTGTTCTTCACGAATTCACCCGACAGCAGCAGGCTGTAGGGACTGAAGTGCGTGAACTCGGCGGAGGCGGTCAGCACCAGAGGCTTGAACTGGTAGGCCAGGCCCCAGACAGGCGCCAGGCTGGAGGGCGAGGTCGGGTTGGTCTCGAACAGCGTGTTGCCCTTCTGACGCAGACCAGCGGCGTACTCGTACTGGCCATAGGTGGACCCCGGCGAGAAAGTCGAACCGGACAATGCGTAATCTTTGTCCTGACGGCCTTCCATGTTCTTGTACTGGTAGTAGGCCAGGCCGAACTTCAACTTCGTGCGCTCGGCGGGCACCCAACTGGCACCTGCCTGGGCACCGTACAGCCAGCGGCCACCGCGGGTAGGTGGCGACTCTTCACGCAGGGGGAAAGCGCCCACAGTCGCAAAGGGCACGAAGCTGGCTTCGGGCTGCTCCCAGCGCGCCGTGGTGGCCAGGCCTTCGAAGTTCAGGTTCTCACTCCAGATCATGTCGGTGCTGAACCAGGGGTTGGGGAAACGCCCGGCCAACACGTCCACACCTTCCAGCGGGGTCAGGCGCACGAAGGCGCGGTCCACCAGCAGAGGGTACTTGTTGAAGCCTTGGCCCAAGGTCTGGTTGGTGGAAACGCGATCGGTTGTGCTGCCGGTGGCCAGTCGCACGCCCACGCCGACCTCGTCCGACACCTTGGCGGTGATGCCCAGACGCAGGCGGATGCGTTCTCGGTTGCGGTTGTCAGTGGTCGAACCCGTTGCCACGCCCGAGTTGCCAGACAGGTAGCTCGCGAAATCAGGGGCGCGGATGATGCCGTCATTGAGGTCTTCACTGGCCAGATAGCTGTAGGCCGGCGTGTTGTTGTTGCCTGCGTGGTCGGACTGGTAGCGGAAGCGGAAGTCGCCATCGACCTTGATGCGGTCCGTCCAGGCTGCGGAGGCATTGGGCACGCCCCAACGTTCGGCGCGCGCTTGCGTGAGCACCTCCTCCTTCACCTCATTGCGGATCTGGGCTCGCATGGCCTCGGACACGTAAGGGATGCGCTGCACGGGCTTGGCATCGGCTGCGGGCGCTGCCGGTGTGGATGCTGCGGCCGTTGTGGTGGCACTCGGCTTGGCCTGGGCCTGCTTGAGCATGGCATCGGCTGCTTCGCGGCTGAGCACGCCCTTGTCCACAAGGGCGTTGATCAGGCCCAGCGTGGTCTGGCGAAGCGCTTCGAGCGATTCGCGTTCATCAGCGTGGGCCAGGCCTGCGTGGAGGCTGAGGCTCAGGGCCAGGCTCAGGGTGGTCAGCTGCGGCCACCGGCTTGTGTTCATGGGTTTCATGGCTTCACTTCTAGGGTCAACCGGTCATGCGGTTGGAGATGCCCAGCCGCACCGGCTGGCGGATGCCTGTCGGCATGTCGGAGATGGAGGGCAGGCGCGAGAACGCATCACGCAAGGCCTGGTCGATCTTGTCGTCACCCGTCGGGGCGTCGAGTTGCACGCGCTGGATCACGCCGTGTTCATCGAGCCAGACGCTGACCTTGACGCGGTAGTCACCCAGCTTGATGGACTTGTCCCGCGCCAGGGCGGACTGGATGTGCTTTTGCAGGCGGCGGCCGAACAAGGCCTCCTGCAAGCGGTCACCGCCACCCTGGCCCGTACCGATTTCGCCCTTTTGGTACTCGTTGTTCACGGCACCAGCCGAGAACGCGCTGGGGCCATCTCCGGCGGCGCCTTCCATCTTGAGTTGCTCGGGCTCGGGCGCCTTGTCCAGCGGCTTTTGCTCTTCCTGCTGGGGCTGCGGTTTCTGTTCTTTGATCTCGGGCTCAGGCTTCTTTTCCTGCGGCGGAGGCGGCGGCGGTGGGGGCGTATCCGGCAGCACGGCAATCTTCACGGTCTGGCGTTTGGGGCCACTGTCACCGGCATGGAATGACGTCACGGCCCAGTAGATCAAGCCTGCCACCACCAGCAGCACGGCCAGCAGCGCGAGCTTGCCGCCCCACCCTGCACCGTCTTCGCCTTGAACCTCATCGACCACGGCCATGGGCGCTCCTCATGTGCCGATGCGGGCCGTGACCAGCCCCATCGACACTTCCAGCTTGTTGCACAAGTCGATGACGGCCACCACCTTGGCGTACTGCGTGCGCGAGTCGCCCTTGATGGCCACGCTCATC
>JACPOH010000078.1:0-11676 GCA_016185075.1 Aquabacterium sp.
TGTTCAGGTATTCGTGGATGTTGAGGAACAGGGAAGCATGGATATTGGGCTGCCAGGTCATGAACCAGTCGGTCGAGAATGGCAGCTGGCCCTTGGAGGGCGACTTGCCGGCCACTTCCTTGTACAGACGCAGCAGGCGCTCATACGACAGATCCGTCTCGGACTCCAGCACCTGCAGGCGCGCACCCAGGTTGATCAGGGTGACGGCACGGTCGATTTGCTTGGCTTCGGTCAACAGGCTCTTGGTGCGCATGGTGCAACTCCTACAGACTGGTCTCAAGGGGATGTGTCAGCGGGCGATCCGGATCAGGCGGCTTCTTGGTGGCGGCCGGCCATCAGGATGTTGGCGTGCAGACGGGTCACGCTGTCGTTGCTGGTCTTGCCGTGGTTGGTCAACAGGCTCCAGACCAGGTCATCGTCCATGCGCATGCGGCACAGCAGGGTGTTGCCCGAGGCCAGCTTCATGATCTGAGCCGGGGTCAGCACGGCCAGCATGGCGGCGGTGTCTTCAGAGATGCCCAGGCGGAACAGGGCTTGCTCGCGGTCAGCGCGGATCAGGCTCTGGGCCAGCATCAGGTAGGACAGGTTCGTTTCGCGGATTTCGGTCAGGATTTGATCGGCGGTCATGTCGGTGTCCTTTGAAGCGGTTTGAAACGTCGGTTTGCTGAAGCTTTTGTTTGCGCCGGTTTTGTATCTCGTCGGCATGGATTGAATTCTGGTGGTCACCCTTCGATTTCTGAATAGGCAGCCTGCTGTAAGGCGCGTCGGATCGGCGCTGAGCCGCGTGTCAGGCAAATTCCTACAGGATTGCCCTGATCCGGCTCAGCGTGTGGGCAGGGCCACGGCCCGGCGGATGCGCTGACCGCCCGGGAAGGTGTAGCGCAGGATGCGCCAGGCTACGGAGGGCCACAGCGTCAGCAGGCTGCCTTCGTTGTAGCGAACGCCATGGCGCTCGCAGATGGCCCGTACGCGGGGCGCGATGTCGACATAGCGCCGCGAGGGCATGTCCGGGAAAAGGTGGTGCTCGATCTGGTGGCTGAGGTGCCCTGTCAGCATCTGCATCACGAAGCCGCCGCGGATGTTGACCGAGCCCATGATCTGTCGCAGGTACCAGTGGCCCTTGGTTTCACCGACGATGTCTTCAGGCTCGAAGGTCGCCACGCCCGCCGGAAAGTGCCCGCAGAAGATGACGATGAAGTTCCACACATTGCGCATCACATTGGCCATGGCGTGGCCCAGCAGGATGGCCAGCCAGCCGGGCATGAAGCCCGCGCCCAGGGCCAGGCTCACCACACCACCCAGCAGTGGCCACAGCAGGTAATCCTTCTTCACCTGGCGCCAGATCTTGGCGCGGTAGTTGGGCCACAGCGCCTTGATGCGGGCTTTGACATGCGCACGCACAGCCGGGTCGCGCTCGGTCAGCAGCCGCTCCAGCTCCATGTTGTAGACGCCAATGGCCCACTCGAACACGAAGGCCCCGATCAGCGCGTAGGGCAGCTGGATCAGGTGGCGCGGCTCCCAGGGCACATCGGCCGAGAGGCGGATGGCGCCATAGCCGAAGTCCCGGTCCAGGCCGATCACATTGGTGTAGTGGTGGTGCAGGTAGTTGTGCGAATGGCGCCAGTCTTCCTTGGTGCAGGCCAGATCCCAGTCGTGGGTCTTGCCCTCGAAGCGCGGGTCTTTCATCCAGTCGTACTGGCCGTGCATCACGTTGTGCGCGAACTCGCCGCTTTGCAGCACCTTGGAGATGCTCAGGATGACCGCACCCAGCCACCACGTGGGCCACCAGGGGGCGCCCATCAGCAGGATGCGGCCCAGGCTTTCCAGGCCGCGTATCGCCCACAGCAGGGCCACGACGTAGCGCGCGTCTCGTTCGCCGACCTGGGCCATGGTCTCGGCGTTGAGCGCATCGAGTTCGGCTGCGAAGGCGGCCAGCCGGGTGTCGCTCGCATCATTGATGCAGGGCGCGGGCAGCGTGGCGCGCGAGGCAAGGGCCATGAGCAGAATCCAACCTGGGGCTTTTTTGAAGGCGTGGGCCCGATCGAGCAGGCCGCCTCGCATTGTAGAGACGCCAGACCGCGGGCGTCTTCCCCCTTGCGGGGCCCTGGGTGGACTTCAGTGTGGCGTCACGGGGTGCTGCAGGGGCGTCAGCGTGCGCTCTCCGCCGGGGAAACTGTGGCGCACGATGCGCACCGCCACCGTGGCCAGCTGCTTGAGTAGGCCGCCGGTGTTGTAGGGCACGCCGTGGCGCTGGCAGATGTCGCGCACGCGAGGCGCCACCTCGGCATAACGGCGTGCCGGCATGTCAGGGTACAGGTGGTGTTCGATCTGGTGGCTGAGGTTGCCCGTCATGATGTGGAACAGCTTGCCGCCGCGGATGTTGCTGGAGCCCAGGATCTGGCGCAGGTACCAGTGGCCCTTGTGCTCGCCCTGCACCAACGCTGGATCGAAGGTGTGCACACCGGCCGTGAAGTGCCCGCAGAAGATCACCACAAACGTCCACACATTGCGGATCACGTTGGCCAGTACATTGCCCAGCAGAACGGCCAGCAGCCCCTTGAGCAAGCCGGCACCGAAGACCAGTGATACCAGGCTGCCCACCAAGGGCCACAACACGTAGTCCTTCTTGATCTGCAGCCACATCTTGGCCTTCACCCTGGGCCACAGCGCCTGGATGCGGGCCTTCGTGCCTTCGCGGTCGGTGCGCAGCCGCTCGAACTCCATGTTGTGGATGGCGATCGCCCACTCGAACAGCAGAGCGACAAACAGGGCATAGGGCGCCTGTGTCAGGAAGCGCGGCTCCCAGGGCACCTCGGCTGACAGGCGCAGCATGCCATAGCCGAAGTCGCGGTCCAGCTCCAGCACATTGGTGTAGTGGTGGTGCATGTAGTTGTGGAAGTGCCGCCAGTCTTCCTTGCTGCAGGTGCTGTCCCACTCGTGCGATTTGCCATCGAAGCGCGGGTCATGCATCCAGTCGTACTGGCCGTGCATGACGTTGTGCCCGAACTCCATGTTCTGCAGGCACTTGGCCAGGCCCAGCAACACGGCGCCCAGCCAGAGGGTGGGCAGCCAGGGGGTGGTCAGCAGCAAGGCACGCCCGGCCGATTCGACGCCGCGTATCACCCACAACAAGCAGGTGATGTAGCGGGCATCTTCCAGGCCGACGCGGACCATGGTGTCTCGCTTGAGGGCATCCAGCTCGCGGGCGAACGCATCCAGTGCCTCAGGCGTGGAGGGACCAGGGCAGGCCACGCCTGGCTCGGCGCCCATCAGGCGCGCTCAGGCAGGATGGACTCCACCTCGATGTGCACGGCCTTCTGTGGGCCACCGGGCAGGCTGTAGCGGGCAATGCGCTTGAACACGGTGCCCAGCTGCCAGGCGAAGTTGCCCGTGTTGTAGGGGATGCCGTACTTGGCGCACACCGCACGCACCTTGGGTGCCATGTCGATGTAGCGGTTGGCCGGGATGTCCGGGTAGAGGTGGTGCTCCACCTGGTGCGACAGGTTGCCGCTCATCAGGTGCATCAGCTTGCCGCCCGAGATGTTGCTGGAGCCCAGGATCTGGCGCAGGTACCACTGGCCCTTGGTTTCGCCTTCGATCGATTCGCGGCTGAAGGTGTCGAAGTCGGCGGTGAAGGGACCGCAGAAGATGATGGCCCAGGCCCACACATTGCGGATCAGGTTGCTCACCACGTGCCCCATCAGCACGGCCAGACCGGTGTCCGCCGCGTGGCCGAACAGGGCGCCAACTGCCACGCCAACCAGCGGCCAGCCGATGTAATCGCGGCGGATCACCCGCCAGATCTTGGCTCGCACCAGCAGCCATTGCGGGCGCACATCCGCCCACTTCTTGCGGCCGATCACGACCTTGTCCACCTGCATGTCATGGATGGCCACGAACCATTCGAAGAACAGGGCCAGCAAGGCCGTCAGCAGCAGCTGGAAGGGGTGCAGCCAGCTCCAGCGCAGGTCGGACGACAGGCGCAGCAGGCCATAGCCGAAGTCGCGGTCCTTGCCGATGACGTTGGTGTAGGTGTGGTGCACGAAGTTGTGGGCATGACGCCATTCTTCGCGAGGGCAGGTGTTGTCCCACTCGAAAGTGTCACCGTGGAAGCGCGGGTCATTCATGAAGTTGAACTGCCCGTGCATCACGTTGTGGCCCAGCTCCATGTTGTCGATGATCTTGGCCATGCCCAGCAGGAAGGTACCCAGCAGCCACGTGGGCGGGAACCAGCCGAACATCATCAGGCCGCGGCCGGCGATCTCCAGGATGCGCACGGTGCGCAGGATGCCCTTGATGTAGCGGGCGTCGCGCTCGCCCAAGGTCTGGCGCTGCTCCGCACCGATGGCATCGAGTTCTTTCTCGAAGGCTTGCAGCTCTTCGAGCGTCTTGGGGCCAATTTGCATGGTCTTGGTATTCATGGCGCAGTCAATTCAGAGATTCAAGATCAAGGTCGCTCATGGCGCTGCTCACGCACAGTCGGATCGGCTGGCCTTCGCCATCAATGCGTTCGCCCGATGTCAGGTCGCGTACCGAGCCGTGATTGAGTCGGCAGGTGCATTCGTGGCAGATGCCCTGGCGGCAACCGTGCTTGATGGCCAGGCCGGCGGTTTCACCGGCAATCAGCAGGGTCTGGTCGCCTGCGGCTTGAAAGGATTTCGTCTCGGCATCGCGCACGATGCGCACTTCATGGCGCGAATGCGGGTCGCCACTGGGCTTGGCCGGTGCGAAGGCTTCCAGATGCAGTCGGGCGGCAATGCCGGTGTTCTTCCAGTTGCTGCTGCCGGCTTCCTTCCAGATGGCGCGGGCCGCATCCATCAGAGGAGCCGGGCCGCAGCAGTAAGCGGGGATGCGAGTCCAGTTGGGCACCAACCGGTTCAACAGTTCAGCGTCCAGCACCTGCTGGCTGGCCGATGCCTGCGTGCTGGCCGAGGTGCGGCCCGAGCCATCGTTGGGCGTGTTGGCCACGCTGTCGATGGCCACGTACTGAAAGCCCGACCAGGTCGAGGCCATCTTGTCGAGTGCCTTGGCGAAGATGCGGTCGTCGCGGCTGCGCGCGAAGTAGATCAAGGTGGCCTTGGTCTTGGAAAAGTGACGTTGCAGGTGCTCCAGCATGGCCATGCTGGGTGTGATGCCGCTGCCCCCGGCGATGAACAGCACCTCGGCGGGCAAGGGAGAGGGCAGGGTGAACGCACCTGCGGCCTGCTCGATCTCGATGAACTGGCCCACGCGGGCGTGCTCGTTGAGGTGGTTGGACACCAGGCCGCCAGGTTGACGCTGCACGGTGATGGCAAAGCGGTTTGCGTGGCCTTCAACCGTTCGAGGCGAGTAGGCACGGCGGTGACGCACGCCGTTGATGGTGACCCCGATCATCACGAACTGCCCTGGCTGGAGCCCCTTGAAGGCCGGGCCTGCCTGCAGCACCAGGGTGGTGGCGGTGCCGGTTTCCACCTGGCGGGCGACGATGCGTGCGTGCAGGCGGTGAACCGTCAGCAGCGGGTTGATCAGGCTGAGGGTGTCGTCAAAAGCCAGCGGGCTGATGCCCAGGTGGTTCAGCCAGCCCGAGAGGCGGACGGCCGCCTTGGCGGGCAGGGGGACGGTTGACGATTCGGACATTCAAGACTCTCCGGGTACTGCGGTGCGTAGCTGGCATCCGATCTGGATGATGCCTGTGCAATGCTTATCGATATGTTTGAGCCCGAGGTTACCCAGCCTTGCGTGCCCCTCACAACGGGGGAAGTCCTCGAAACGCGGCGCAGCCCCCGTGAATGAGTGGCGTTGAACTGGGTTTGAATGACGTGCGTCAACATGGTCGAGCAGGCTTCGACTGACCGGAAGGAACAAGTTGCGCCTGACGGTGTCGCGGTCTTGGATGGATAATTGGGGACACATCAATCACCCAGGGGCACCGCATGGCACGTCTTCCTCGTCTCGGCATCGCGGGCTGGCCGCACCTGGTGGTGCAGTGTGTGCATGATGGGCAACTGCTTGCGCGCGACGACCAGGATCGTGAGGCCGTGCTGGCTGCACTCAAGGAAGCCAGCCGTCAACATGGCCTGTCCATCCACGCGTATTGCCTCGCGCCCGATCACCTTCATCTGTTGGCCACCCCTTCGACGGATGAAGCCTTGAGTCTGGTCATGCAGGCGCTCGGGCGCCGCTACGTGGCCGCCTACAACCGCCGCCACGCGCGCTCGGGCGGCCTGTGGTCTGGCCGCTATCGGGCCACGGTCATTGACCCGGCGCAATACTTGCTTGATGCCATGGCGTTCGTGGAGTCGCATGCCTTGCGCGCAGGGCAGGTCCAGCGCTTGGAGGACGATGCCTGGAGCAGCGTCCGTCACCACCTGGGCATGAAAATCGACCCGCTGGTGTCGGACCACGCCCTGTTCTGGGGCTTGGGCAACACCCCCTTCGAGCGTGAGGCTGCCTGGCGGCGACGTCTGGACGCTGGCCTGGCCCAGTCGCAGTTGCAAGCCCTGACCCAGGCGATGCGCAGCGGTTGGGCGCTCCTGCCGCAGGCTGTGGCCGACAAGCTGTCGGTGGCGGCCGGGCGGCGACTGACCCCTCGGCCTCGTGGGCGGCCCCGCAAGCAGGTCGCGGGTGGGGTTGCGTCGGTGAGCGAAGATGGTTGATCTGTCCCCATTTATATTGCGTGAATTTGTTCCTTGGTGAATTAATGTGATCTGACCCTAATTATTAATGCTTGAAAACCCTTGGGAAGGGGCGTATCCTTGCCGCTCCCCGCGTTGTTTTTCCACACTAACTTCTGGAGCGCCCTCATGAGCCAGGCGACTTCGGGAACCTCGTTCCCCATCAAACCCGTGTCTGACGCTGCAACCACCTCCGTGGCCACCGCGCAGGAAATCAAGGCCGCAGCCGAACTGGGCATGTACGCCAACGCCGAGCACGACGCTTGCGGCGTGGGCTTCGTCGCTCACATCAAGGGCCAGAAGGCGCACAGCATCGTGCAGCAGGGCCTCAAGATCCTGGAAAACATCGACCACCGCGGCGCCGTGGGCGCCGACCCGCTGATGGGTGACGGTGCTGGTCTGCTGATCCAGATCCCCGACGAGTTCTACCGCGCCGAAATGGCCAAGCAGGGTGTGGACCTGCCGCCTCCCGGCGAATACGGCGTGGGCATGATCTTCCTGCCCAAGGAAAGCGCTTCCCGTCAGGCTTGCGAGCAAGAGCTCGAGCGCGCCATCAAGGCCGAAGGCCAGGTGCTGCTGGGCTGGCGTGACGTGCCGGTTGACCGCGACATGCCCATGTCGCCCACCGTGCGCGAAAAAGAGCCGGTCATCCGCCAGGTGTTCGTGGGCCGCGGCCCGGACATCCTCGTGCCAGATGCCCTGGAGCGCAAGCTCTACGTCATCCGCAAGACGGCGTCCACCAAGATCCAGAGCCTGAACCTGACGCATGGCAGCGAGTACTACGTGCCCAGCATGTCGTGCCGCACCATCATCTACAAGGGTCTGCTGCTGGCGGACCAGGTCGGCAAGTACTACATCGACCTGAAGGATGAGCGCGTGACCTCGGCCCTGGCCCTGGTGCACCAGCGTTTCTCCACCAACACCTTCCCCGAGTGGCCGCTGGCTCACCCTTACCGCATGGTCGCCCACAACGGCGAAATCAACACGGTCAAGGGCAACTTCAACTGGATGCGTGCCCGCGAAGGCGTGATGAAGTCGCCTGTGCTGGGTGATGACCTCAAGAAGCTCTACCCCATCAGCCTGGACGGCCAGTCCGACACAGCCACGTTCGACAACGCGCTCGAACTGCTGACCATGTCCGGCTACCCGCTGGCCCAGGCCGCCATGATGATGATCCCGGAAGCCTGGGAACAGCACACCACCATGGACGAGCGCCGCCGCGCCTTCTATGAGTACCACGCTGCCATGATGGAGCCCTGGGACGGCCCCGCCGCCATGGTCTTCACCGACGGCCGCCAGATCGGCGCCACGCTGGACCGCAACGGCCTGCGCCCCGCTCGCTACATCATCACCGATGATGACCTCGTGGTTCTGGCCTCCGAATCCGGCGTGCTGCCCATCCCCGAAAACAAGATCGTCAAGAAGTGGCGCCTGCAGCCGGGCAAGATGTTCCTGATCGACTTCGAGCAGGGCCGCATCATCGAAGACGAAGAGCTCAAGGCTCAGTACGCTTCGGCCAAGCCCTATCGCCAGTGGATCGAGAACGTCCGCATCAAGCTGGACACCATCGACACCACCGGTTCCGCCGGTGAGTTCACCGAGTCCCTGCTGGACCGCCAGCAAGCCTTCGGCTTCACGCAGGAAGACGTCAAGTTCCTGATGGCCCCGATGGCCACCAACGGCGAAGAAGCCACCGGCTCCATGGGCAATGACTCGCCTCTGGCCGTGCTGTCGGACAAGAACAAGCCGCTGTACAACTACTTCAAGCAGCTGTTCGCCCAGGTCACGAACCCGCCCATCGACCCCATCCGCGAAGCGGTGGTGATGTCGCTCGTGTCCTTCATCGGCCCGAAGCCCAACCTGCTGGACATCAACGCGGTGAACCCGCCGATGCGCCTTGAAGTCAGCCAGCCTGTGTTGGACTTCAACGACATGGCCCGTCTGCGCAACATCGAGAAGCACACCGGCGGCAAGTTCAAGCCCTACGAGATCGACATCACCTACCCGGCCGCATGGGGCCACGAAGGTGTGGAAGCCCGCCTGGCCTCGCTGTGTGCCGAAGCCGTGGAAGCCATCCAGTCCGGTCACAACATCCTGATCATCACCGACCGCAAGATGGACCGCGCCAACATCGCGATCCCCGCCTTGCTGGCGCTGTCGGCCATCCACCATCACCTGGTCCGCAAGGGCCTGCGTACCTCGGCCGGTCTGGTCGTGGAAACCGGCTCGGCGCGCGAAGTGCACCACTTCGCCGTGCTGGCAGGTTATGGCGCGGAAGCCGTCCACCCCTACCTGGCCCTGGAAACCTTGACCGACATGGCCAAGGACCTGCCCGGCGAGCTGTCGGCTGACAAGGCCATCTACAACTACATCAAGGCGATCGGCAAGGGTCTCTCGAAGATCATGTCGAAGATGGGCATCAGCACGTACATGTCGTACTGCGGCGCCCAGATCTTCGAAGCCATCGGACTGAACAAGGAGCTGATCGACAAGTACTTCCGTGGCACCCCCACGCAAGTCGGCGGCATTGGCGTGTTCGAAGTGGCTGAAGAAGCCATCCGCAACCACAAGGCTGCCTTCGGCAATGACCCCGTGCTGGCCAACATGCTGGACGCTGGCGGTGAATACGCCTGGCGTACCCGCGGCGAAGAGCACATGTGGACGCCTGACGCGATCGCCAAGCTGCAGCACTCGACCCGCTCCGGCAAGTTCGACACCTACAAGGAATACGCCCAGATCATCAACGATCAGAGCAAGCGTCACCTGACCCTGCGTGGCCTGTTCGAGTTCAAGATCGACCCGTCCAAGGCGATCCCGCTGGAAGAAGTCGAACCCGCTTCTGAAATCGTCAAGCGTTTCGCCACTGGCGCCATGTCGCTGGGCTCCATCTCGACGGAAGCCCACAGCACCCTGGCGCTGGCCATGAACCGCATCGGCGGCAAGTCCAACACCGGTGAAGGTGGTGAAGACGAGCGCCGTTACCGCGACGAGCTCAAGGGCATCACCATCAAGGCCGGCACCAAGGTCTCCGACATCGTGGGCGCTTCGCGCATCGAAGCCGACTACGAGATGAAGGAAGGCGACAGCCTGCGCTCGAAGATCAAGCAGGTGGCTTCCGGCCGCTTTGGCGTGACCACCGAGTACCTGGTGTCTGCCGACCAGATTCAGATCAAGATGGCCCAGGGTGCCAAGCCCGGTGAAGGCGGCCAGCTGCCTGGCGGCAAGGTCTCCGAGTACATCGGCAAGCTGCGTCACTCCGTGCCGGGCGTGGGTCTGATCTCGCCCCCTCCGCACCACGACATCTACTCGATCGAAGACCTGGCTCAGCTGATCCACGATCTGAAGAACGTCAACCCCAAGGCTGACATCTCGGTCAAGCTGGTGTCTGAAGTGGGCGTGGGTACCGTGGCAACCGGTGTGGCCAAGGCCAAGGCCGACCACATCGTGATCGCGGGTCACGACGGCGGCACGGGCGCTTCGCCCTGGTCGTCGATCAAGCACTGCGGCACGCCTTGGGAGCTGGGCCTGGCTGAAACCCAGCAGACCCTGGTGCTGAACCGCCTGCGCGGTCGCGTTCGTGTGCAGACCGACGGTCAGCTCAAGACCGGCCGTGACGTGGTGATCGGTGGCCTGCTGGGCGCCGATGAATTCGGCTTCGCGACCGCACCGCTGGTCGTCGAGGGCTGCATCATGATGCGCAAGTGCCACCTCAACACCTGCCCGGTGGGTGTGGCCACGCAAGACCCCGTCCTGCGCAAGAAGTTCTCCGGCAAGCCCGAGCACGTCGTGAACTACTTCTTCTTCGTCGCCGAAGAAGCGCGCCAGATCATGGCTCAGCTGGGCATCCGCAAGTTCGACGACCTGATTGGCCGCGCCGACCTGCTGGACATGAAGAAGGGCATCGAGCACTGGAAGGCTCAAGGCCTGGACTTCAGCCGCGTCTTCGCGCTGCCTCCCGTGCCGGCCGATGTGCCCCGTCTGCATGTGGACACACAAGACCACGGCCTGGACAAGGCCCTGGACGTGCGCCTCATCGAGAAGGCCCAGCCCGCCATCCAGCGCGGCGAGAAGGTCCAGTTCATGGAAGAGGCTCGCAACGTCAACCGCACCGTCGGCGCCATGCTGTCGGGCGAGCTGATCAAGCACCATCCGGATGGCCTGCCTGACCAGACCGTCTTCATCCAGATGGAAGGCACGGGCGGTCAATCCTTCGGCGCCTTCCTGGCCAAGGGCATCACCCTGTACCTGATCGGTGAAGCCAACGACTACACCGGCAAGGGCCTGTCGGGTGGCCGCGTGGTCGTGCGTCCGAGCATCGACTTCCGTGGCAACGCCACCGACAACATCATCGTCGGCAACACCGTGCTCTACGGTGCCACCGAAGGTGAGGCCTTCTTCCGCGGCGTGGGCGGCGAGCGCTTCGGCGTGCGTCTGTCCGGTGCCACGGCCGTCGTCGAAGGCACGGGTGATCACGGTTGCGAGTACATGACCGGTGGCACGGTCGTGGTGCTGGGCAAGACCGGCCGCAACTTCGCTGCCGGCATGTCGGGCGGCGTGGCTTACGTCTATGACGAAGATGGCCAGTTCGCCAAGCGCGTCAACACCGCCCAGGTCTCCCTGGAGAAGGTGTTGCCCGCCGCCGAGCAGGCCGATGCGGGCATCCCGATGCACAAGGGTGTGGCCGACGAAGTGGCGCTCAAGAAGCTCATCGAAGACCACCACCGTTGGACCGGTTCTCTGCGTGCCCGCGAGATCCTGGACAACTGGTCTGCCGCCATGGCCAAGTTCGTCAAGGTCTTCCCGCACGAGTACCGTCGCGCGCTGACCGAGATGGGCGCCAAGCAAGAAGCAAGCGCCACCATCGCCAAGGCTAAGGGCGATGAGGGCAAGTCGAAGTCCGGCAAGGCCAAGGCCTGAACCGACGACGTGGAGTGAATTGAAATGGGAAAAGTCACTGGCTTTCTGGAATTCGAACGTCTGGAAGAGGGCTACGAGCCCGTTGAAAAGCGCGTCAAGAACTACA
>JACPOH010000078.1:11705-13999 GCA_016185075.1 Aquabacterium sp.
CGTCATCGGTCTGACCACCGAACAGGCGAAGATCCAGGGCGCGCGTTGCATGGACTGCGGCACACCGTTTTGCAACAACGGCTGCCCGGTCAACAACATCATCCCGGACTTCAACGATCTGGTGTACCGCAACGACTGGAAGAACGCGATCGAGGTTCTGCACTCGACCAACAACTTCCCCGACTTCACCGGCCGTGTCTGCCCGGCACCTTGTGAAGCCGCTTGCGTGCTGAACATCAACAACGACCCGGTCGGCATCAAGTCCATCGAGCACGCCATCGTCGATCGCGCCTGGCAAGAGGGCTGGATCAAGCCTCAGCCTGCTGCCGTCAAGACCGGCAAGAAGGTCGCGGTCGTGGGCTCCGGTCCTGCCGGCATGGCCGCGGCACAGCAGCTGGCACGCGCCGGCCATGCCGTGACCGTGTTCGAGAAGAACGACACCATCGGTGGCCTGCTGCGCTTCGGCATCCCCGACTTCAAGTTCGACAAGTCGCACATCGACAAGCGCGTCAAGCAGATGGAAGCCGAAGGCGTGGTCTTCAAGACCAACACCATCGTGGGCGACATGCCCAAGGGTTCCAAGGTCACCAACTGGGCCAAGGACACCGTCACCCCCGAGCAACTCAACAAGGAGTTCGATGCGGTGATCCTGGCTGGTGGTGCCGAGCAATCGCGCGACCTGCCTGTGCCTGGTCGTGACCTGGCTGGCATCCACTTCGCGATGGAGTTCCTGCCCCAGCAGAACCGCGTGAATGCGGGCGGCAAGGTCAAGGACCAGATCATGGCCACGGGCAAGAACGTGATCGTGATCGGTGGCGGCGACACCGGTTCCGACTGCGTCGGTACCTCCAACCGTCACGGCGCCAAGAGCGTGATCCAGTTCGAACTGATGCCTCAGCCGCCCGAGCAGGAAAACAAGGAACTGACCTGGCCCTACTGGCCGATCAAGCTGCGCACCTCGTCCAGCCATGAAGAGGGTTGTGAGCGCGAGTTCGCGATTGCCACGAAGGAATTCATCGGCGGAGAAGGTAAAGACAGCGGCAAGGTCACCGCGGTCAAGACCGTGCGCGTCGAGTTCAAGGACGGCAAGTTCATCGAGGTGCCCGGCTCCGAGCAGACGCTCAAGGCCGACCTGGTGCTGCTGGCCATGGGCTTCACCAACCCTGTTGAAACGCTGCTGAGCGGTTTTGGTGTCGAGAAGGATGCCCGTGGCAACGCCAAGGCTTCCACCGACATCGGCGGCTACCGTACCAATGTGGGCAAGGTCTTCGCCGCCGGTGACGTGCGCCGTGGCCAATCGCTGGTGGTCTTTTGCCTGTTGTGCCCACCCATCGGGGTGGCCTGCAGGCTGGGCGTGGATACCCTATCATCGGAGGGGCCGGTACTACGCCGGCCCTTTTTCTTTTTCCCTCCACCCTTGTCACTTCAGATGCCAGAATCGGACGCGTCTACGCCGTTGCCAGAAACCGCCGTCGAGTTGCGCTCCGTGACTTTCGGGTATGGCGACCGCGTGATCCTGGAGAACATCAGTCTGGTGGTGCCTCGTGGCCGTGTGGTCGCCCTCATGGGCACGTCGGGTGGTGGCAAGACCACGGTGCTGCGCCTGATCGGGCGGCAGGTCAAGCCCACATCGGGCCAGGTGCTGGTCAATGGCCAGGACATGGCCACCCTGGATGCCGCAGGCTTGCAAGCCGCACGTCGCCGAATGGGCATGCTGTTCCAGTTCGGCGCCTTGTTCACCGACCTGTCCGTGTTCGAGAACGTGGCCTTCCCGCTGCGTGAGCACACACAGTTGCCCGAATCCATCCTGCGTGATCTGGTCTTGATGAAGCTCAACGCCGTGGGCCTGCGTGGTGCCCGTGACCTGATGCCCAGCGAGGTGTCCGGTGGCATGTCACGTCGTGTGGCGCTGGCGCGTGCCATGGCGCTGGACCCCGAGTTGATGCTGTACGACGAGCCCTTCGCGGGGCTGGACCCGATCTCCATGGGCATCGCCGCGCGCCTGATTCGCGAGTTGAATGACACCATGGGCCTCACCAGCATCGTGGTGTCGCACGATGTTGAAGAAACCTTCCTGATTGCAGACCACGTGGTGCTGCTGGCCAATGGCCGCATCGTGGCCCAGGGTTCGCCAGCAGAGATGCGTGCCAGCGAAGACCCCTTGGTCCAGCAGTTTGTGCACGCCAAGCCGGATGGCCCGGTTCGCTTCCATTACCCTGCCGCTGACGCAGGTCACGATTTCGGGGTGCGCGGATGATCAAGTGGCTCAATCCCGTGGTGGTCGGGCAGGCCAC
>JACPOH010000013.1 GCA_016185075.1 Aquabacterium sp.
CGACCTGACGATCACGGTGGAAGAAAAGCCGACGGGCAACCTGATGCTGGGGGCTGGCTTCTCCAGCGCCGAGAAGTTCACCTTGACGGCATCGGTCAAGCAGGACAACGTTTTTGGTACCGGCAACTACCTGGGTGTGGAGCTCAACACCAGCAAGTACAACCGCACTGTCGTGGTCAGCACGGTGGACCCGTACTTCACGGACAACGGCATTTCGCGCTCCTACGATGTGTTCTACCGCACCTCGCGGCCCCTGAAATCGCAGGGTGGTGACTACGAGATCGTGACGCCCGGTGCGGCCGTGCGCTTTGGCGTGCCCTACACCGAGTTCGACACTGTGTTCTTCGGTGCCGGCGCCGAGCAAACGACCATCCATGGCAGCACGGGGCTGCCCGTGAGCTACCAGTTGCACCGCGAAATCTTCGGCGAACGCAGCCTTTCCGTGCCTCTGACGGTGGGCTGGGCCCGTGACGCCCGTGACAGCACCATTGCACCGACCAGCGGCCGCTATCAGCGTGTCAACCTCGAGTGGGGTGTCGCTGGTGACACACGCTACTTGCGCAGTGACTACCAGTTCCAGCAGTACCTGCCGCTGACTAACCGCTACACCCTGGGCTTCAACAGCCAGTTCGGCTATGGCACGGGCTTGGCCGGCAAGCCTTACCCCGTGTTCAAGAACTTCACCGGTGGCGGTCTGGGCACGGTTCGAGGTTTCGAGCAAAGCTCTCTCGGCCCGGTGGACATCGAAGGTGCCTACGTGGGTGGCAACAAGCGCATCAACCTCAACACCGAGCTGTATGTGCCTTTCCCCGGTGCCGGCAATGACCGCACCTTGCGCTTGTTTGGCTATGTGGATGCCGGTAACGTCTGGGGTGAGGCTGAGCCGGTCCGCTGGAAGGACTTCCGCGCCTCGGCTGGTGTGGGCATCAGCTGGGTGTCGCCGGTCGGCCCGCTCAAGTTGAGCTACGGCAAGCCCTTCCGCTACTTCGATCAAGATAAAATCCAGAAACTCCAGTTCCAGATCGGCACGGCATTCTGATCATGAAATCGATTCTCAAGACACTGGTCGCCAGCGCCATGCTCATGGGCGCGTTGGCGGCTCACAGCCAGGAACTCAAGATCGGTTTTGTGAACCTGGATCGCGTCTTGCGCGATGCGGTGCCGGCCAAGGCCGCACAATCCAAGCTCGAGGCCGAGTTCAACCGCCGCGAGAAGGAACTGAGCGACGCCGAAAGTCGCCTCAAGAGCGCTTCCGATCGTTTCGAGAAGGATGCGCCCACCCTGGGCGAAAGCGAGCGCATCCGCCGTCAGCGAGATCTGGTGGACCAGGATCGCGAACTGCAGCGCAAGCGCCGCGAGTTTCAGGAAGACCTCAATCAACGCAAGAACGAAGAGCTGTCGAGTGTGCTGGATCGCGCCAACCGTGTCGTCAAGCAGATCTTCGATCAGGAAAAGTTCGACCTGATTCTTCAGGAAGCCGTGTTCGCCGGCCCCCGCGTGGACATCACCGACAAGGTCATCAGGGCCTTGAATGGCGGATCGAGCAAGTGAGCGGCACGCCTTCAGCGCCTGACACGACTCCATTTTCAGACCGTGCGGCGCCCAGCCTGACGACCACCCTGGGGCAGCTCGTCGACGAGCTGGGCGGCGAGTTGCATGGCGACCGCGCGACGGTCATCCAGAACGTTGGCCCGCTTGATACCGACCGCGCTGCAGCGATTTCCTTTCTCTCCAACCCGAAGTACCGCAGCCAGTTGCTGACGACGCAGGCCGCCTGCGTGATCGTGAGCCCTGCGGCAAAGGACGAGGCGGTCGCTCGTGGTGCCGCCATCGTCACCGACGATCCCTATCTGTACTTCGCACGCCTGACGCAATGGTGGGCTCGGCGCGTTCGCCCTCGCCCGTCCGCGGGCATCCACCCCTCGGCGGTGGTAGACCCGAGCGCCGTGCTGGGGCAGGGCGTGACCATTGGCCCGCTGGCGGTCATTGAAGCGGGTGCCGTGATCGGCGACGACGTGATCATCGGCCCGCATTGCGTGGTCGGCGAGCGCGCCCGCGTGGGTGCTCAGACGCGCCTGGCTGCCCATGTCACGCTGGGCTTTGACTGCGTGGTGGGCCAGCGCTGCATTTTCCACAGTGGCGTGGTCATCGGTGCAGATGGTTTCGGCTTTGCTCCCAACAAGGGGGCCTGGGAAAAGATCGAGCAGCTCGGTGCCGTGCGCATCGGCGACGACGTGGAACTGGGCGCCAACACCTGTGTGGACCGCGGTGCCATCGAAGACACCGTGATCGAGAAGGGCGTCAAGCTCGACAATCTGGTGCAGATCGCGCACAACGTGCACATTGGCGAGCACTCGGCCATGGCCGGTTGCGTGGGCGTGGCTGGCAGCGCGCACATCGGTGCCCATTGCACGGTGGGTGGCGCCGGCATGATCCTGGGCCACCTCACCCTGGCGGACAATGTGCACGTGTCGTCCGGCACGCTGATTTCGCGCTCCATCAACAAGCCCGGCGTGTACAGCGGGGTCTTCCCATTCGACGAGAACGCATCCTGGGAGAAGAACGCGGCCACGCTGCGCCAGCTCCATGCGCTGCGTGACCGCATCCGTACCTTAGAGAAACAGATCAAATCGTGATGGACATCCACAAGATCCTCGACAAGCTCCCGCACCGCTATCCCTTCCTGATGGTGGACCGCGTGCTGGAAATCGACAAGAACGTGCGGATCCGCGCCTTGAAGAACGTGACGATCAACGAGCCGTTCTTTCAGGGGCATTTCCCCACCCGCCCCGTGATGCCTGGCGTGATGATGCTGGAGGCGCTGGCGCAGGCAGCGGCCCTGCTGGCTTTTGACGCCATGGGTGAGGGTGCCAACGACGATTCTGTCTATTACTTCGTGGGCATTGACGGCGCGCGCTTCAAGCGCCCCGTCGAGCCGGGTGACCAGCTGATCCTAGACGTGCAGATGGACCGCAACAAGGCCGGTATCTACAAGTTCAATGCCCAGGCTTTCGTGGGCGATGAGCTGGCCGTGTCCGCGCAGATCATGTGCACCGTGCGCAAGGTGGCCTGATTCCGTCATGGCAAGCATCCACCCCACCGCCATCGTTGACCCGCAGGCCAGGCTGGCCGATTCGGTCTCCGTTGGTGCCTACACGACCATCGGGCCCCACGTCACCATTGGTGAAAGCACGTCGATCGGCTCGCATTGCGTGATCGAGGGCCACACCACGATCGGCCGCGACAACCGCATCTACCAGTTCGCCTCGCTGGGCGCGGATCCTCAGGACAAGAAGTACGCGGGCGAACCGACCCGGCTGATCATCGGTGACCGCAACACCATCCGCGAGTTCACCACCTTCAACACGGGCACGGTGCAGGACCAGGGCGTCACGCAGATTGGCGATGACAACTGGATCATGGCCTATGTGCACGTGGCGCACGATTGCGTGATTGGCAACGACAACGTGATCGCCAACTCCGTGCAGTTCGCTGGCCACGTGACGGTGGGCAACCACACGCTGATCGGCGGCATCAGCGGCGTGCACCAGTTCGTTCGCATTGGTGACTTCGCCATGGTGGGCTTCCAGACCCGCTTGTCACAAGATCTGCCACCTTTCGTGCAGGCTGCCGGTAACCCGGCGCAAGCCCAGAACGTGCACCAGGAAGGCCCTCGCCGCCGTGGCTACTCGGCCGAGCGACTGAGCATGCTCAAGCAGATGTACAAGCTGCTCTACCGCAAGGGTCTGACGCTGGAAGCCTCCAAGGCCGAGATCGCGGCCTTGCGGGGCCAGGTGCCAGAAGCCGATGCCGACATCGACATGATGCTGGCCTTCCTGGCTGATGCCTCGCGTGGCATCGTACGTTGAGCGGCATGGCGATGACCGGTCCACGCGTGGCCATGGTGGCTGGCGAAACATCCGGCGACCTGCTGGCGGGCTTGCTGCTCGGTGGCATGCGAGCGCGCTGGCCTGAGCTGACGGCCTCCGGCATTGGCGGCCCCAAGATGGCCGCACATGGCTTCCAGGCCCACTGGCCTTACGAGAAGCTGGCCGTACACGGCTTCAATCTCGAGGTGCTGCGGCGCTTTCGCGAAATCTGGGGCATCCGTGAGCAACTGGCCGCGCGCCTGCTTCAGGAGCGCCCTGACGTCTTCATCGGCGTGGACGCGCCTGACTTCAATCTGGGCCTGGAGGCCCGCCTGAAGGCCCAAGGCATCAAGACCGTGCACTTCGTCAGCCCGTCCATCTGGGCGTGGCGGGGAGGGCGCATCAACAAGATCCACCAGTCGGTGGACCACATGTTGTGCCTCTTCCCCTTCGAGCCCAAGCTGTATCAGGACAAGGGCATCGCGGCCAGCTATGTGGGGCACCCGCTGGCCGATACCATCCCGCTGGAAGTACCACGTGAAGCGGCGCGCGCCAAGTTGGGGTTGAGCCCCGATGCCCAGGTCGTGGCGGTGCTGCCTGGCAGCCGTGGCGGCGAGATCCGCCACATCGCGCCCACCTTCCTGCAGACGGTGGCACGCTTGAGCCAGCAGCGGCCTGAACTGCGCTTCCTTCTGCCCATCGTGCCAGGTATGCGTGGCTTGCTTGAGCCCATGGTGGCCGAGCATGCACCCAAGGCCCCCTTGGCCTTGCTTGATGGGCAGTCGCA
>JACPOH010000014.1 GCA_016185075.1 Aquabacterium sp.
CGGCTCCCTGATCCGGATTCGACCCCCATCTCCCTCGCCAGGACATTGAACTTCCCCACATGCGCCGCTAGGATAGGTCTCATCCAGTCGGGGGATTAGCTCAGCTGGGAGAGCGCTTGCATGGCATGCAAGAGGTCAGCGGTTCGATCCCGCTTACCTCCACCAGGAATGCCAACAGGTTCACGCCTGTTGTGTCATTCATCAAAGGTGGTGACGGGCCGGTAGCGAGACTCGGGTTTTGTCAGCGACAATCGAAAAAGACGCAAGTCCCCTTCGTCTAGAGGCCTAGGACACCACCCTTTCACGGTGACTACAGGGGTTCGAATCCCCTAGGGGACGCCAAGTTTTGACGGCGCTTGGATTGCTCATGCAATCGAAGTCGTCACCGACGCGGAGTGGTAGTTCAGTCGGTTAGAATACCGGCCTGTCACGCCGGGGGTCGCGGGTTCGAGTCCCGTCCACTCCGCCAAAATGCAAAGCCCTGATGCGAAAGCGTCAGGGCTTTTTGCTTTGCGTTTTGCTTTGTGATGCGCGCCATCTTGGGCGTCGTACCTGTTCGTGGCCGCGTGGGGTTTGTATCAAAACCGACAAGCGCACGATACCGTCGTTGCCGAACTTCGCTCCCTCGTTACGCGTGCGGCGGGCTGCCTGCCCAGGGACGGTCCCTCCTGCCAGGCCTGGCGGGGCCCCGCCCTCGACTTGGTATGACTGTTGCGGTACTTCACGCATGAGCACCGCCCATCCATCGCCCAATCCTCATCCCAATCCGCACTATGCCCGCCTGGGCGGGCACGAACCCATCGTGCGCCTGGTGGATGCCTTCTACCGGGCCATGGACACCTTGCCGGAGGCTGCCGCGATCCGGGCCATGCACGAGCCGGACCTGCGGGCGACCAAGTCGGTGCTCGTGAGCTACCTCAGCGAGTGGATGGGCGGGCCCAAGCTGTACACGCCGTCCAGAGGGGCTCCGGCCTTGCGTCGGCGTCATCAACCGTTTGCCATCGATGGGGCCGCACGCGACGCCTGGATGCTGTGCATGAGGCAGGCCTTGCAGGAGGTCTGCACCGACGACGCGCTCAGGGCCGAGCTGGACGCCGCGTTTTTCAAGGTGGCCGATTTCATCCGCAACACGGAAGATGGCGGCCACACGCGGCCCCATCCCGGGCGACCACGGGCGTTGCAGCCCGAAGTGGTGGCTGCACCACACCGCTCCCAGCCTTGAGCCGCAGCCCTCAGCCGTGAGCCATGCCGAGCAACCCCACACCTGGTACACGACCAATCTGGTTGGCGTGCCTGCGCATGTGCTCGCCAGCACCGAGTTCAATGCCCACCCGGTCTCGCTGCACATCGTGGGCACACGAGAAGCGCATGCAGGCCTGTTTGCTTTGCTGGACACCAGCCATGACCCTCAGGAGGCGAGCGACATGTTCGTGCATTACCTGAGCCTGGTCTTCGGTCTGCAGCCCGCCATTGAACCCAGCTCGCCGGCCGAGGCCCGTCGCTGGCGTGTGAGCTACATCAAACTGCTGCAAAGCTGGGGAGTGGACAGCAACGGCCAGGCTGGCGCCGTGCTCAAGGGTTGGGTGGAGAGCCGCTTTGGCCTGGTGCCCTGTTTTCATGGTGCGCGGCTGCGGCGCTTTCCGTCGCCAGCATGGGTGCGCTACCTGGAAGAGAAGGCGTCCAGCCGGTTTCACAACAACTGCATCCATCAACAGCTGGACCTGCTCTATGAGTTCTCTCAGTGGGCCTTGCAGCGATTCCAGCCCTTTGGCGGCGGCCTCCACGTGCCTTTATGGCGCGGCATCACGCGCTGCGAGGAGCAGATCGTCAAAGGCACCTTGGGCCCCGGGCGGCGCAAGCTGGAGGTGCAGCTCAACAACCTGGTGAGTTTTGCCATGCAGTCCGACCAGGCCGAGTGCTTTGGTGACTGGCTCCTGCGCGCCGATGTGCCCTTGGTCAAACTGCTCTTCTACCCGGGCCTGCTCAGGCAGGTGCCTTTGTCGGGCGAAGGGGAGGTGCTTGCCATTGGCGGCTTCTATGAGGTGGAGGCTCGTCATGCATGAGGTGCTGGCCCCATCGCCTGAGAGGGTGCCGGTGGCCATGGGGCGCGTTCGCCTGTTTGACCATGCCCTGGGCGCCTACCTGGGGCTTGCCCTGGGGGATGCCTTGGGTGCGACGGTCGAGTTCATGACGGCGCGCGAGATCGCCCATCACCATGGCGTGCACCGAGACATCACCGGTGGCGGCTGGTTGCGCCTGAAAGCGGGGCAGGTGACCGACGACACGACCATGTGTCTGGCGCTGGGCGGCGCCCTTTTGCGTGGCGCGCGCGAAGGCAGACCGTTTGACGCTGGCTTGATGGCAGAGGCCTTTGCCACCTGGTGGCGAGCCAAGCCTGTCGATTGTGGCAACACTTGCCGCCGGGGCATCGTGCGTTACCTGAGTGACGGCTCCTTGCTGGCGCCACCCAATGAGGGCGACGGGGGCAATGGCGCCCTGATGCGCAACCTGCCGGTGGCGCTGGCCACGCTAGGGCGGCCTCAGGCATTGCGCAGCGTGTCGATTGCCCAGGCCCACATCACCCACAACCACCCCTTGTCGGATGCGGCCACGGTGGCCTTCGGGCAAATGCTGCATGTCTTGCTGACGCATCCGGAGCCCCAGCATGCCTTGCCCGCTTGCCAAGCCATGGCGCAGGACCTGGTGGCGGCCTGTCCCCAGTTCAGCTACGAGCCTTATCCGGGCAGGGCCACGGCCTATGTGGTCGACACCGTGCAGACGGTGCTGCATCATTTCTTTGCGGCCACCGACTTCGAGTCGGCCGTGGTCGGGGCGGTGAACCAGGGTGACGATGCGGACACCACGGGGGCCCTGGTCGGCATGCTGGCCGGCGCGCGTTTTGGCGCGCAGGCCCTGCCCAAGCGCTGGCTCAACAAGCTGGACCGATCGGTTCGCCTGGCCGTGACCGAACAGACAAGCGCCTTGCTGGCCTTGGCCCTGGCGCCATGAGTACGCACCATGAACGACTTTGTTGACCTGGCCGCATCAGGCTTTCAACGTTTGCGTGCGATTGACCTGGCAGACTGGCTGAAGGCCCACCCCGACGCCTTGGTTCTGGACGCTCGCCAGGAGCGGCATCATGCCCAAGGTCACCTTGCGGGTAGCCTGCGGCTGGACGGCCGCAATCATGAGCGCCTGTTGATGCACGAAGCCAGGAGTCGCCCCGTCCTCATCTATTGCTACCACGGCCATGCCAGCCAGACGTATGCAGAGATGTTCGTGGACTTTGGCTTCGAGCAGGTGGCTGACCTGATCGGCGGATGGGATGCCTGGTTGAACTCAGTGCCCTGAAGTGAGAGGCGCCGTTCAGCTCAAAACGCGACAGTGGCGCCATTGCGTTTCAGTACCCCACCTCGAACCAGACCGGGTGCTTGCGCCGCAGTTCATGCAGCAGGGTCATGGTCTGCGGAACCAGGGCACTGACGGCATACCAGATCTCGCTGCGGCGAGGCTGGATGCCGTGCCGCAGCTTGTCGTGCAGTACCGCCCAGCCGTTCCAGTCCACCTCCATGAGCCGCTGGTGCAGGGCTGGCGTGACGTTGCCCAGCGTGTGCGCCATGATGAGCAGTTGGGCCTCGACGGCGCGCAGGGTCAAGGTGCTGGCGAAGAGCTCGTCTTCACCTTCCATCTCACGGATCAGCTTGCCGATCGATGAGCCGGTCTCCATCGCGATGTCATAGAGAGAGCGGTGGTACATGCTCACTCCTGCGTGTCCGAGGGCAGCAGCGGCCTTGGGGCTTCAGGGCGGTCGGGGGGCAGAAGGGGCAGTTTCATCGTGGGCCTCGCGTGCGATGTCCACCCACCTTGCGAGACCTGTGCCAGTGCGGCATCTTGCGTGGGATGCCTGCGCAATCAGGTGCTCGGCGTTCAGCATGGCCGCGTCGGGTGCGACCGTCATTGTCCTGATTCAGACAAAACGGACAGGCTCAGCCCTCCATGGGCGGCGGTGCAGGTTCGCGGCGGCCGAACATGGCCCAGCTCTCGATCACCATCACGATCTCGTCACGCTGGTTGACGGCTTCCCACACGGTCTGCACCAGGCCCACATGCGGTTTGCTCTTCATCGGGCGGGTGGCCAGCACGCGCATGCGCGCCCGGATCTCGTCACCCACCAGCACGGGCTTGAGCCATTTGAGGCTGTCCAGTCCGGGCGAGCCCAGGCTGCTCGAATCCAGGATGAAGCCGTCGCACATCATGCGCATGACCATGCCGGCCGTGTGCCAGCCACTGGCCGCCAGGCCCTTGAACAGGGACGCCCTGCCAGCCTCTTCACTCAGGTGAAAGGGTTGGGGGTCGAACTGGGTGGCGAAGTCGATGACTTCGTCGCGTTCGACCCGCTTGGGGCCGAACTCCATGGTGAGGCCCTCGGTGAAGTCCTCCCAGTACCAGCGAACCTGGCGTGCTGTCCTGGCGGGCGTGTGTGCGCTCATGCGTGATCCTCGATGATCCAGATAGCCGGCTTCACCGGTTGGGGCGCGCCATCAGGCGAGGTGCGGCCTCGTTCACCGCCGGGGCAGGCAGGCCGGCCCCCTGGTTCGACAACCAGGTGCCCAGCAGGATGACTGCTGTGCTCACCGTCATCATCACGGTGACGCGCTCGCCCAGGAACAAGGCACCCCACATCATGCCGAACACCGGGATCAGGAAGGTGACGGTCAGGGCGCGGCTGGCGCCGATGCGGTCAATCAGGCGGTAGAAGATCAGATAGGCCACGCCGGTGCACAACACGGTCAGCGTGAGCAGGGCCGCCCATGCGGCGCTGGGAACCTGGGCCCAGCCGGCCACGCCTTGGGGGGCCGCATGCACCGGTTGCGGCCCGACCCAGATGGCGGGCACAACCAACAGGGCACTGGCCATGGCCAGGGTGCCCGCGCTGTTGCTCAAGGGGCTGAGGGTGCTCAGAAAACGTTTGTTGTAGTGCACGGCAAAGGCGTACATGAGGGTGGAGCCCAGGGCCAGCGCCGCGCCGCCGGCCGCGCCCTCAGTCGAAAACTGGTGGCCGTCGCTGGCCAGCAAGGCCACGCCAGCGAAACTCATGCCGAGCCCCAGCGCACGCAGCCAGGACAGCTTCTCCCTGGCCCA
>JACPOH010000015.1 GCA_016185075.1 Aquabacterium sp.
GATCAAAGTAGACGCGGCTGGGCACGGTCCGAGGTGCTTGCCCCTTGATGCTGGGGCCGAAGCCACCGTAGCCCATGGGCGGCATGACGCTGGCCAGCGAGATGTGGCGGTCAAAGTCGGTGCCGGCGATGTGCACGCCGTGGTTGGCCAGGATGTCGTCGCGGCGGTCCAGCCGCTTGGCACGCTGCGGGCCCACACGCACCACGGAGAAGTCCGACGTGCCACCGCCGATGTCGGCCACGAGCACCAGCTCTTCCTGCGTGATGTGCTGTTCGTAGTCGAAGGCCGCGGCAATCGGCTCGAACTGGAAGGACACGTCCTTGAAGCCCACGGCTCGCGCGGCGGCTTCCAGCGAGGCTTGTGCGGCCCGGTCGCGCTCGGGCTCGTCGTCCACGAAGAACACGGGGCGGCCCATGACCACGCTGTCGAGCGCTTGGCCGCCGGCCTTTTCGGCCTGCGTGCGCAGGTGGCGCAGGTAGCCCGTGATGACATCGAGGTACTTCACGCCAAAGCCATGGCCGACCTCGGTGGTCTGGTCCACCAGGGCGGTGCCCAGGATGCTCTTCATCGAGCGCATCAGGCGGCCTTCGTAGCCGTCGATGTAGGCCTGCACGGCGGCACGCCCGAAGGTGCGCGGCAGGTTGTCGTCAAAGCTGGTGCCACGCCAGGTGCCAGGGGGCAGGTCATCGGCGTCCGTGCAGTAGAAGACGGCCGTGGGCATGGTCAGGTGCTCGCCTTCGAGCGGCACCAGGCGCATGCCGGGGCCCGCGCTGTCGGTGGCGGCGCGCTCGATGGCAATCGCCGAGTTGGAGGTGCCGAAGTCGATGGCGCAATAGCTCATGGGCGGAGGTCGGTTACTGCTGGAAGAGAAGTCGAACGGGAATGCCGACATGGAAAGCCGGCGCGGGGGGCGCGATTGTAGGCGCGCCGGGCAAGCCTCGCTCACTGGTCGCGGAACTCGCCTGGCGTGGTGCCGGCCCAGCGCCGGAAAGCGTGGATGAAGGCGGCGGACTCGGCATAGCCGATCTGCGCAGCAATGTCTTCGATGGGCAGCTTGGTGTTCTTGAGCAAGTGGCGTGCCTTGGCGTAGCGTGCGTCGGCCAGCAGGTCGCGGAAGCTGCGGCCATCTTCGCTGAGCTGGCGGCGCAGGCTGCGCTCGGACATGTCGAACGACTTGGCCACGTCCTCTGCCGATGGGAAATGGCCGTTGAACATGCCCAGGTGGTTGAGCACGCGGTCAGCCAGCGATTCGCTGGTGGCTTCCTGCTGCTTGAGTTGCTGGTCGCACATGGTGCGGTACATGGCGTGCGCGTTGGGGTCGGCCGTGGGCAGCTTGATCTGCAGGTACTCGTTGCGCAGCCAGAAGCGCACCTCGTGCTCGCCCCAGCGCACCGGGCAGCCGAAGTGTTCTTCATAGGCGGCGGCCTCGGGTGGCTTGGGGTAGGGCATGTCCAGTCGTTCGGCGCGCAGGTTCAGGCCCATCGTGGCCTGCATGTCGCGCACCATCTTGTAGGTGCCCGAGGCCTCGCCATCCACGCGGAAGCGGAAGGCCTTGGGGCCCATCGTCATCGGGTCCAGGATGAGCGCGCTCAGCCGTTCGCCGGGCTCCAGCCTCAAGGTGCCATACAGGTAGGTCAGTCGCTGGTAGCGGATGCCGGTCTGAAGGGCCTCGTAGGCCGTGGGGCAGGTCATCAGCAGCATGACCAGCGGGCCGTAACCCGCCAGGCCGAAGAAGCTGCCCAACTTCAGCCCGATCAGTGGGTCGTGCAGGGTTTCGGCCAGATCGGCATAGATGCGCAACTCGCGCGCGCGCTCGATGCGGGTTGTCGGGTCCAGCTTGTCGCCAGACAGGCCATGACGCTGCAGCACGGGCTCCGGGTCCTCGCCCAGTTGCTTGAGGCCCTGGACCATGTAGATCAAACCCAGGATGGAGCGGGTGGTCATGCGCTGTATTGGCCGAAAAAGTCAATTTCGAGCCGAATTTAGCACGAGCAAGGCTGCCAGGGCCCGTGGGATGCGCGCGGAGTTCAGGGTAAACCCGTTTGATGTGCATCAAGCAGCAGCGGCGCTCGTCGACTTTGACACAGGGGATGGCCGAAACGATCAATTTCTGGGTGGAGTCAAACATGGCCGAACGGGGCGGACCCTTGCAATATGGCAACACGTTCGGAGACACACCGCAGCAAGCCCGGAACAAGCGGGCGCAGCGGTTCACCTACAGACCCATACGCCAACAAGAGGGCCGCCATGACAGATCAAAATGTTTCTTCTTCTCCCGTCCGTGAGGTCGAGGTCGCCATCGCGGGCGCCGGTTTCGGTGGCATTTGCATGGCCATCCAGCTGCAAAAGAACGGCATCAACGATTTCCTGATCCTGGAAAAGAAGAGCGAAGTGGGCGGCGCCTGGCGCGACAACCACTACCCGGGCGCGGCCTGTGACGTGCAGTCCCACATGTACTCGTACTCGTTCGAGACCAAGTCGGACTGGACCAAGCGCTACGCCCCCTGGAACGAAATCCAGCAGTACATCCTCGACACCGTCAAGAAGTACAACCTGCGCCCGCACATCCACTTCAACCAGGAGGTGGTCAGCGCCGTGTTCAACGAAGGCACGGGCAAGTGGGTCATCAAGACCGTGGGTGGCGAAACCATCATGGCCCGCCACTGGGTGCTGGCTTCCGGCCCGCTGCATGTGCCGGCCACTCGGCCATTCAGTACGTGCCCGAGATCGCGCCCAAGGTGGGCAAGCTGCACGTGTTCCAGCGCACGCCCGCGTGGGTCATCCCGCGTGACGAGCGCAGCTACTCGGCCTTCCGCAAGTGGACCTTCAAGGCCCTGCCTTTCACCCGCACGCTGCACCGCTGGCGCTGCTACTGGACCAACGAATCCCGCCTGTGGCCCATCCTGAATCCCTGGATGGCCCGCATCGGTGAAGGCCTGCTCAAGAAGTTCATCGCCTACCAGGTGAAGGACCCTGCCCTGGTCAAGAAGCTCACGCCGGACTACACCCTGGGTTGCAAGCGCATCCTGATCTCCAACAAGTGGTACCCCACCTTCAACCGCCCCAATGTGGAGCTGGTGACCGACGGCATCCGCGAGATCACGCCCGACGGCATCATCACCAGCGATGGCAAGGAGCGCAAGCTCGACTGCATCATCCTGGGCACCGGCTTCATCGTGGACCCTCGCATCTACATGAAGAGCTTCGAGATGCGCGGCCTCAATGGCCACACGGTGCAGGAAGACTGGAAGGTCAGCCCCACCAGCTACTACGGCATCACCACGGCCAACTACCCGAACATGTACCAGCTGGTCGGCCCGCACACGGGCCTGGGCCACAACTCCATCATCTTCATGATCGAGGCACAGGCCGAGTACATCATCCAGTGCATGAAGAAGGTCAAGGAAAAGGGCGTGGACTACATCGACGTCAAGCCCCAGGCCATGACCCGCTTCCTGGGCGAGATGACGCAAGCCCTCAAGGGCACGGTGTGGAGTTCGGGTTGCAAGAGCTGGTACCAGACCGCGGACGGCATCAACTTCGCCATCTGGCCGAAGTCGACCTGGCGCTACTGGATGGAGACCCGCTCCGTCAACGAAGCCGACTACAACTTCGTGAAGTGCGGCGGTGCCAAGCCCGCGGGCAAGACCAGTGGTGCAGGCTCGTCCGGCATCGGTGGGCTGGCGGGTGATCAGGCCATGGCACGCATGGCACAGCGCTGATCAGCCTGACGCGGTCAGCCCGCGTCTCTCGCGCAGCAGCCACCGGGTTGGTCAACCTGGTGGCCTTTTTTTTCCTACATGCGCGGGCCGCATCGGGTGGGCAAACCCGGTTGATCTTCTGACAGGGTGGTGGCCAACTGCCGCACGCCACCAGCAAGGAGTACCTCATGAGCGCCCTGGACACCCCGCCCCCTTCTCCCGGCGTCTTGCGCACGCCCGACGCGCGCTTCGCGGGCCTGCCCGGTTTCCCCTTTGCCCCCCATTACGTCTCGAACCTGCCGGAGCTGGAGGGCCTCCGCGTGCACTACCTGGACGAGGGCCCGGCCGACGCCGACACCACCGTGCTGTGCCTGCATGGCCAGCCGACCTGGGGCTACCTGTACCGCAAGATGCTGCCCGTGTTCGCGGCAGCCGGCCAGCGCGTGATCGTGCCGGATCTGCTCGGCTTCGGTCGGAGTGACAAGCCCGAGGACGATGCCTTCTACACCTTCACACGTCACCGTGACATGCTGCTGGGCTTCGTCAAGGCGCTGGCGCTGCGCAACGTGACCCTGGTGGTGCAGGACTGGGGTGGGGTGCTGGGGCTGACACTGCCCATGGACCTGCCCGGGGTGGTGCAGCGTCTGATCGTGATGAACACGGGCCTGGGCACGGGCGACATCCCCTTGGGCAAAGGCTTCATCGAGTGGCGCAACTATGCCAACAGCCAGCCTGACATGGACATCGCGGCCTTGATGCGGCGCTCCACCCCGTCGCTGAGCGAGCAGGAAGCCCAGGCCTATGCCGCGCCCTTCCCGGATCAGCGCTACAAGGCCGGCGTGCGCCGCTTCCCCAATCTCGTGCCCGACAACCTAGATGCCGATGGCGCGGCTTTGTCACGACAGGCGCGTGAATGGTGGCAGACGCAGTGGAGCGGCCCGACCTTCATGGCCGTGGGCATGCGCGACCCGGTGCTGGGCCCCATGGCCATGGCCTACCTGCGCAGCGTGATCCGCGGCTGCCCGCCACCCATGGAGATGGCCGAGACGGGCCACTTTGTTCAGGAAGATGGCGCAGCCATTGCGCAAGCGGCGCTGGCTGCGTTCGGGCAAGCGCCCAAGGTGTGAGGGCGTGTCAGGGGTGAGCCAGGCCGCGCAGCATCAGGGCCAGCCCCTGTTCGAGCGAGGCTTGGAAGTCCACGCGCATGGGGGCCAGATCCGGGTGCGCCAGCGCGCGGCGAACCGACTCCACAGGATGGCTTTGTGACCACAGGCCCGACAGCAGGGCCACAAACAGGGGCATCAGGCCGGCCAGGCGGGCGGGCGGCAGATCGGGCAGTGCCGCCGACATCACCTGAACCAGTCGCCCCAGCTGTTGCAGCGAATGCCGCTTGAAGGCCAGCACCGACTCGTCTGAGGTGTTGCGCTCCAGCACGGTGGCCGCGATGCTGATGAGCTCGCACAGGCGCGTCTCGTTCGATGTGATGCGGGCCAGGACCCGCGCCACCGCATCCCCGTCGCCACTGCCACGCAAGGCCGCCAGCGCCGCCTCGGCCTTGTCCATCCAGATGAGCCCATCCTGGGTCAGCAAGGCCAGCAGGATGGCCTCGCGGCTGTCAAAGTAGCGGTAGACATTGGACTTGGCCAGACCCGCGCGCTGGGCCACGTCGTTGAGGCTGATGTCCTCAGGCTTGCGCTCCTGCAGCAGCGCAGACATGGCTGCCAGGATGGCCTCGCGGCGCTGAGCGATCTGCTCAGGCTTGCGGGCGCGCCTGAAACAGTCGCGACACAGGGGGGTAGACAAACGGCACTCCGGTTTCAAAAAGCAGCTCGATCCGACAGGCAAGGGGCATGGCACGCAGAGCATAACGCCTGGCCGATGCCTGGTGTTGACAAGAGACCATGGGCCTCTTAAATTGAAGACCGTTGTTCTCTTATTTCAATTCTCATGCACATCGATCACCCCTCCCTCCCGGATCTGCGTGGCAAGACCGTGGCCGTCACCGGTGCCAGCGGCATGATCGGCGTCTACATCTGTCGCAGCCTGCTGCGTGCCGGCGCCAGGGTCATCGGCGTGGTGCGCAACCCTGACAAGGCGGCCTTCCTGAAGCAGGAGGGGGTGGTCTTCCGCCGCGCGGACCTGGCCGATGCGGATGCGCTCACGCGCGCTTTCGAAGGCTGCGATGCCATCGTGTCCAACGCGGCCATGTACGTGGCGACCAAGATCCTCAGTGCCTGGGGCGCCCATGAACGCGCCAACGTGGAAGGCACGCGCCACGTGTATGAGGCGGCGCACCGCGCGGGCGTTCGCCGTGTGGTGCACATCAGCACCTTTGGCGTCTACCGATGGACGCCATGGCGCCCCCTGCACGAGCTGTCACCGCAACTGGATGGCCGTCGACGCCAAGGGGGCCCCTACCGCGCCACCAAACAGGTGAGCGAAACCATGGCCTGGGATCTGGCGCGGCAATACGGGCTGGACCTCACCACCTTGCGGCCCACGGGTGTGTTCGGGGCGCGCGACCACAACCTGCTGCGCAAGATCTACCCGCTCCTGAAAGTCCCCCTCCTGCCTTTGCCCAGCATCTCTTTCCCCTTTGTGTATGCGGGCGATGTGGCCGACGCCGTCACCGGCGCACTGGCTCAGACGCAAAGCATCGGGCAGGCTTACAACGTGGGCGGCACGCACCACCAGTTTGCAGACTTCGTCAAGGCAGTGGCCTCGGCCCGAGGCCAGCGATCGCGCGTGCTCTCCTTGCCACTGCCAGTGGGCCTGCGTGTGGACAACGGCAAGGCCGAGCGCGAGATCGGCTTTCGCAGTCGGCCCTTGAGGGACGCGCTGGCCGAGGTCTGGCAAGAAGAAGCGCAAGGCGCCAACTGAACGGGGGGGCGATCATGTCCGTGTCGGGCTCCTGGCGCTGGGTGCTGGCCTTCAGCCTGGCCCTGATGCTGGTGGCCTGCAGCCTGGTTCAGACCGTCTACAACCAGGCCGCCAATCTGGCCTACCTGCAATTCAACCGGGCCTTCCATCTGGACGACGACCAGGCAGATCGGCTCAAGCGCCAGTTGCAGGCCTACCTGGACTGGCACCGACGCGATGAACTGCCCACCTATGTCAGGCTGATGGGCGCCGCAGCCCATGATGCAAAGGGGCCTGTCACCGCAGGCCTGGCGTGCGAGCGGCGGGTGGCCATTGAAGCGGCCCTGCGCCGGGCGCTCGACCGCGGTGTGCCCATGATGGCCGAGCTGCTGCGCACGCTTCAGCCCGAGCAGCTTGCGCAACTGCTCACCTACATCGACGAGCGCAACGCCCGCTTCGCGCGCGACTATCTGCAGAGCGATCAAAGCGAGCGCGATGAAGCCCTGGGCCGCTTCGCCACCAAGTGGGCCGAGGTCTTTTATGGCAGCTTGAGCGAGGCCCAGCGCCAGAAGCTGGTTCGGGCCGTGCTCGCCGGCCCTTTGTCCGCCCAGGATGTGCATGCCGAAGTGCGGCGCACGCAAGCGGCGTTCGTGCGCATCGCGCGGCGTGCCGTCCAAGAGCGCCCGCCGCAGGACGAGATCGAGGCGGCGCTGCGCACCTTGGTCGCGCAGCTGTTCGACCCACCGACCGAGGCCCGACAAGCACAGCTCGACAAGTGGCGTGATGCAGGCTGCCGCCTGGTCGCCACGACCCATGACAGCGCGACCCCTGTGCAGCGCAGCCATGCCAGCGACACCCTGCGCGACTGGGCCGAAGACCTCCGCATCCTGTCGACGCAGCGCTGAGCCAGACCCCATCGGGCCTGGCCAGCCGGATCAGGCCGCCGCCACCCCGTCCGCCTTGAACATGGCCTTGATGCCGCGCACGGCCTGCCGGATGCGGGGCTCGTTTTCGATCAGGGCAAAGCGCACATGGTCATCGCCGTGATCCCCAAAGCCGATGCCGGGGGACACGCACACCTTGGCTTTCTCCAGCAGCTGTCGCGCGAACTCCAGCGAACCCAGATCCTTGTAGGCATCGGGGATCTTGGCCCAGATGTACATCGAAGCCTTGGGGCACTCGACATCCCAGCCGGCTTCGCGCAGGCCTTTGACCAGCACGTCGCGGCGGCTCTGGTACTTCGCAGCAATGTCCTTCACGCATTGCTGATCGCCTTCCAGCGCGGCAATGGCCGCCACCTGCAGCGGGGTGAAGGTGCCGTAGTCGTGGTAACTCTTGATGCGGGCCAGCGCGGCCACGAGATCGGGGTTGCCGACCATGAAGCCGATGCGCCAGCCCGCCATGTTGTAGCTCTTGCTGAGCGTGAAGAACTCCACCGCAATGTCCTTGGCGCCGGGCACCTGCATGATGGACGGCGCCTTCCAGCCATCGAACACGATGTCGGCATAGGCCAGGTCGTGCACCACGAATATGTCGTGCTTTTTGGCCAGCGCCACCACGCGCTCGAAGAAGTCCAGCTCCACGCATTGCGCCGTGGGGTTGGAGGGAAAGCCCAGCACCATCATCTTGGGCGTGGGGTAGCTGCCACGGATGGCCTTTTCCAGCTCGGCACAGAAGTCCACGCCGGGCACCAGCGGCACCGAGCGGATGTCGGCGCCGGCGATCACGGCGCCATAGATGTGGATGGGGTACGAGGGGTCGGGCACCAGCACGGTGTCGCCGCGGTCCAGTGTGGCCAGCATCAGGTGGGCCAGGCCTTCTTTCGACCCGATGGTGACGATGGCTTCCTTGTCCGGGTCGATGTCCACCTGGTAGCGGTCCTGGTACCAGTGCGAGATCGCACGGCGCAGCCGCGGGATGCCCTTGGAGGCCGAGTAGCCGTGGGTGTCAGGCCGTTGCGCGACCTCGGTGAGTTTGGCGACGATGTGCGGTGGCGTGGCCCCGTCGGGGTTGCCCATGCTCATGTCGATGATGTCTTCCCCGCGTCGGCGGGCGGCCAGCTTGAGTTCGGCCGTGATATTGAAGACGTAGGGAGGGAGGCGATCGATGCGCGCAAAGCGGCGCTTGCCTGCAGATGAGGACATGCGTTGGTCTTTCACGTAAGCGCCCGGAACCGTCCGAGCGACGTGACCTCGCGATGTGGCGAGGCCCGTGACCATGCTAGCCGATTTACGGCTGCTTGCCAGCTGCGTGCAATTGCATTGCTTTTGCTTACACAGTGCCCTCCTAAGGGGGGGCGGTCTTTGTCCGGTAAATCCGTATAGTTCCAACTCATCAACGGCGGGCAAACAACACGACACGCCGATGCCAGCAAGGCATACCGAGGGTGGAAAACGATCAAAACAAAAGGGGAAAAACGCTGTCGTCACCGCGAGGCACAACGCGGGGCTGCAGGGGGGGAAAAGCTGCGGGCGATGTACCCGCGGCGAACATCAAACCGATCGACCGGTGTCGATCGGTTTTTTTTTGCCCTCGGGCGACCCGGGCCCATGCCCGACTCATGCCGAGCGCATGACCCGATTTCGCCCCGCGCGTTTGGCTTCATACAGGGCCTGGTCGGCCACCTCGATGAACTGGGTGGGGCGGGCATCCTGTGTGGGTACAAAAGAGGTGATCCCCACACTGATGGTCACGATCCCGAAAGTGGACTTGGCATGGGGTTCCTGGCGTGCCTCTACCGCCGCCCGGACACGCTCCGCCACCACGTAGGTGCCCTCCAGATCCGTGTTGGGCAACAGCAGCACGAACTCCTCGCCGCCATAACGCGCCACCAGATCCGATCCCGCGCGCAGGCCGGTGCGCATGAGGCCTGCCACCAGTTGAAGGCAGGCATCGCCACCTTGATGGCCGTAATGGTCGTTGTACAGCTTGAAGTGGTCGATGTCGATCATGACCAGCCCGACAGGGATCTTCATGCGTCTGGCGCGCAACCATTCGGCATCCAGTGCCTCGTTGAACTTGCGGCGGTTGGACACGCCGGTGAGCGCATCGGTCGAGCTCAGCAGCTCCAGCCTTTGGTTGGCCTCCTCCAGCTCCGCGGTGCGTGCGGCGACCTTTTCTTCCAGCGAGGCATACAGGAGGGCGTTGTCCAGCGAGACCGACAGTTGCCCGGCGATCAGGGAGACGGCATCCAGCCTGTCTGAAGAAAACGCGCTGCGGCTGAGGCGGTTTTCGAGCAGCAGCATGGCTTTCAGTTCACCCTGGCTGATCACGGGCAGCAGCAACATCGAGCACTGTTTGACGCCTTCGAAGTAAGGGTCGCGGCAGAAGCGCTCGTCTTTGGTGGCCTCGGCCAGCAGCAAGGGCTCGCGCATGCGCTCGGCATACCGGAACACCGACAGCGGCAACTGCCGTTGCAGGGCGGCCGCCTCCAGCGTGAGCCTGGTGGTCTTGTCACCTTCTTGCGCGAAGACCTGCCATGCCTGGCCTTGGTCGTGGCGAACGGCCATCGTCACGGAGGCCGCACCCGTCATGGCGCCCAGCACCTTGCTCACGCGCTTGTTGAGCTTGTCCAGGCTGGTTTCCGCGCTCAAGGCCTGCGAGGCGCGCAGCACGGACATCACATCGACCATGTCGGTGGAGACGATGGTGCTGCGGTTGCCAGCGCGGGGCTGGCGGGCGCTGCGGTTGCGCAGGAAGCTGAACTCATCGGCCATCTGGGCCACCTTGGCTTTGGCGCCCCAGGTGGCATACAGGTCTCGCGCTGACTGGATCAAAGGCTGGCCGGTGGCCTCCATGCCCTGACTGAGGTGGAAGCGCGCGGCACGCTCCGTGATCAAGGCACGATGCCATGGGCGTGTGCGCTCGGCTGCCGCGCTCATGGCCTTGTTGAAGCCCGTGGCGGCGGCCCAGTGTTCACCGGTAGCCCAGGCACGCTCGGCATCCAGCCACAGGTGCAGGTGCAGGAAGTTCGCCGGGGCATCTTTCGCTCGGCGCTTGAGCCACTTCAATGACTTGTCCAGATCGGCCAGCAGGGGCGCGCGCTCTTCGGCGTCGGCGCCCAGGCGCTGCAGCCGCTGGGCCAGTGCCAGGGCATACACAAGATGCGTGCGCGAATAGATGTGGTTGCCGACGGCCCGTGGCAGCAAGGGCATCGCGGCGCAGGCGTGTTGGTACAGCTTGGCTTCGTCGTGGAAGATGGCGGCAGACAGCGCGCGCCCGACATGGAAATACGAACCGGCAATCGGTGGGGCCGAGATGGAGGCCTCGTGGGTGGCCTCGTCAAAACCTGCGTCATTGAACGAGCCCGGCTCGCTGTGCGGCGGCATGTCCCCATGCAAGGCCTTGTACAGCTGGTAAGCCGGGCGGTGCATCTGCAGAAAATTGTGGTCGCCCAGGCGTTCCGCGGCGCCGAATGCGGCCTTGATTTCGTCGAGGCAGCCATCCAGGCTGGGTGATATTTCAAACAGGGTGGTCCACAAGCCGTAGGTGAACACGCCGTATTGAAAGTCACCAGCCTGGAACAGGCCTTCGCGCGCCTTGCGAATGTGCGCCACCGTCTCTTCCAGCGGCTCGAACCAGTGCGACACCCAGAAGCCATACAGGAAACGCGCCACGGACGTGGCCGGTTCATAGTGCCGCGCTTCACCGACTTTCACCAGATGTCGGCTCAGTGTGTAGGCGCCTTCATAGTCTTCGGCAATGGCCATGAGCTGCACGGGGGTGGAGCTCAGCGTCATCATCAAGGCGGCGCAGGGGCCGTGCTCCACCCACAGACGATGGCTTTCCATGGTCAGCCATGAGCCAATCTTGGCCGAGCAGAAGTAAGCCGCGACCTGGGTCTTGCTCAGCACCTTGGCCATGGCCAGCACGAGCGGGTCGCTGACTTCGGCGCGGGTCAGATCCTGTTCCTTGTCCGGGCTGGCGATCTGCACGGTGGCGACGTCCACCAGCGACATGGGCACGGGGTGGCCGGCCACCAGCGCGTCATAGACCTGATCGGCTTCGTCCAGCCGGCCCAGACCGTACAGGGCGGCATGGCGATCAGCCTGCAAGTTGAACAGGCGTTCATGGTCGGCTGTGGTCTGATCGAGGCGAGACGTCAGGCGAATGGCGGCCGACAGAAAGCGCTCGCACAGGTCGTAGTTGATGACCCGGTTGAGCGCAGCGGCGCTGTGGAACAGCTCGATCACCCGGCGGCATTCAAGCGGGTCATCGATGGCCTCGTGCGCGGGCAGATACTGTTTGGCGGCCAGGGCCGACAGCTTCGGGTGGGCCGCCAGCCGACGCGCCAGCGCCAGGCGGACAGGGGCCTGGCTGGCCTGATCCAGCATGCGTTCGTGCATGGCCTGCTGCACGCGGTCATGCCGAAAGCGGATCTGGTTTTCATGGTCGCTGTGGGCGACGATCAACCCGTCTTCGAGCGCGGGCGCCAGTTGGCGCTCCAGGGTGTCCATGTCCAGTCCGCTGGCCAGCGCCAGCAAACGGGTGGTGACCCTGGCGCAAGGCGTTGATGAGCTCGACCGTGTCGTAGGGGTTGCCTGCGGTGCGTTCGTACAAGGTGGCGGCCAGTTGGCCAGCCTCGCGATCCGGCAGGCGCAGCATGGTGCCGATGAGTTGGCCCAGGTCCTGGTCGGGCAGGTTACCGAGTTCCATCAAAGGCGGGGCCACACCCAGTTTGGCCCAGCGTGCCAGCATGGCCGACAGCGGGTGAGCACCATCCACCTCGTTGCCCCGGTAGGCGCCAATGATGAGCAGGCCTTGCAGCGCTTTGTCATTGGTCATCAGCGCGTCCATGAAGCGCAGTGACACGGCCGAGGCCCATTGCAGGTCGTCCACGACCAGCACCAGCGGTTGCTCTGGGGACACCACGCTCTTGAGCAGATCGACCGTGGCCTGGATCATGCGGCTTTCGGCCTCGACCGGGTCGTCTACCTGCACCTTGGGCAGCTTGCCCAGCAGCGCGGCGAACTCGGGCAGCAAGGAGGGGCCCAGGCCGGCGTTGGCGCCCAGCGCCGTGAGGATGCGGGCGCGGTGGTGCTCCAGCGTGGCCTGCGGCTCGGCGAGCAGCAAGCGGCCCAGGGCCCGCAGGGCCTGCACGAAGGCCGAGGTGGTGTCGCGCTGGTACTGCTCGAACTTGCCCATCACGAACCAGCCGCGGCGCGCCGTCACCATGGGTTGCAGTTCGTTGATCAGGGCACTCTTGCCCACGCCGGGTGCGCCGGAAATCAACAAGGCGCGCCCTTCACCACGGGCGGCGGCGTCGATGGCCTGTTGCAGGATGGCGATCTCTTCCGTGCGGCCGACCAGGGCGGAGGGGGGCGACAGGCGCAGCGGGAAGTCATCCTGCCCGAGCGGGAAGCTTTGCCCCGGCTGGTCGTGTTCCAGCCGTTCGCGCAAGCGCACCAGGTCGTGGCACAGGCCTTCTGCGCTCTGGTAGCGATGGTCGGCTTCCTTCTCCAGCAGCCGCATGATGATGTCCGACAGTGCCAGCGGCACGCCGGGGCGGGCCAGCGCGGGCGCCAGGGGCTGGCGAACCAGGTGGTCGTGGATCAGCTCCAGCAGGTCGTCGCTTTCGAAGGGCTTGTGGCCCACGGTCAGTTCATAGAGTGTCACACCCAGGGCATACAGGTCGGAGCGTTGGTCCACGGCGCGGCCTGTGCGGCCTGTCTGTTCGGGCGCCATGTAGGCCAGGGTGCCGGCAATGTGGTTCTGGTGCACGAAGCCCAGGCGCTCCTGGGCGAAGCAGCTGGCAATGTTGAAATCGATCAGCACGGGCCGACGCTCGGCGCCCACCAGCAGGATGTTGGTGGGATTGATGTCCTTGTGGATCACGCCGGCGCGGTGCATGGCCGCCAGGGTGTGGCCCAGCGCCAGGGCCAGCTGGATGACAGCATCGATACCCAGTTGGGCCGTTTGCAGCCACTTGGACAAGGGCATGCCGCCCTCATCGTGAAACGACAAGGCGCCCGCGGGCTGATCCGGCGTGAGTTTGACCACACCGGGAACGGCGGCGAGTCGCGTCAGCATCGACGCTTCGTGACGCAGGCTGGCCTGGGCATCTGCGCCCAGTGCCTGCTTGATGACGACGGGGCCTTGCGCCGTCTGGCGCCTGATGATCAGCGTGCGCTCGTTCTTGTAAAGCAGCTCGTCCTGCGCTGGTGCAGCCTTCTCGGGCGAACTGGCCAGGCGTCTTGATTCTGAATGGTCCATCGTGCGCGCACCTTCTTGGTCGCAGGCCTCACTGCCCAAAGCGTGACGTCGTTCACGGGGTCAGCGTGCGGACGTGCGGCGGACAGGCCTGTGGCCGGATTTCGGCAGAAAACCGCGCAATCTGAAGGGGTTTCGGTGCCGGTGACCGAGGCACCTTGCGATGCCTCAACCAGCCTGGATCTCGGCCCGAAACCACCGGTCCAGCCCATCCCAGATGAACATCAGGTGGTCGACCACCTGTTCGATCGGTTGCCGAAAGCCGCTCTGCACCCAGGTCAGGCAGGCCTGCAGCGAGGCGCCCACCAGCGACGCACCAATGATTTCCAGATCGATGTGGCCGGGCAGATCCGGGTAGATGCGTTTGCAGAAAAAGCGCATCGCCTGGGCGTGCCGCTTGAGTTCGTTGTTGTTCTTGATGTTGGGGTTGCGCCAGTAGCTGGACGCATCCACCAGCAGGATCTGTGCACGGCGAGGGTCCTCCTGCACGAAGCCGAGGAAGGCCTGCAGACCTGCCCTGGCCAGCTCCAGGGTGTCGAGTCGCGCTTGCAGCATGGCCCTGCCGGTGGCGAGCAAGGCCTGTTCACTGATCAGCTTGAAGGCCGCTTCATAAGCCTCCGAGATGCTGGCGAAGTGCTCGGAGAAATAACGCTCGGTGATGCGCGCTTCGTTGCAGATGTCCCTGACGGTGGCGCGACGCAAGCCCAAGGTGCCAAAGACCTGCACGGCGGCGTCCAGCAACTTGCGGCGGCGCAGGTCGCGGCGTTCTTGCGCGGTCAGGCCACCATAGCGGCGGGCTGGCGACGCGGTGGGCTGTGCGGGGCTGGCGAGCACGTCCTCGGGGCTGTTCATGGGGCTGGTTGTTGGCCTGATGCACAACGATTATCGTGACCACCCGCCTCGCTGACGTGCGTCAGCATGGCGTCATGTGCCGCTGTCGGGGTGCAAAAGCGTCAAATCCCGTGCCGGAGCGGGCTCGGTTCAAGGGGTTTTTGCTGGTTTGTCGGGCGTCTGACGATTGGTGGCCACGCGCGTCAGCCGTCTACCGGGTTCGTGGGCGTATCCAGGATGAGCTGGTAGAAGTCGATGTCCAGCCAGCGCCCGAACTTGAAGCCCGCTTGCCTGAGCGTGCCGCCATGCAGGAAGCCCAGGTCGGCATGCAGGTGCTTGCTGCCGTCATTGGCGCTGTCGATCACGCCCACCAGCATGTGCAAGCCTTGTGCGCGCGCCGCCTCGATGAGGGCCTGCATCAGGGCGCGGCCAATGCCCCGGCCACGGTGAGCCTGGTGCACATAGACCGAGTGCTCCGCGGTGTACTTGTAGGCGGGGAAGTGGCGAAAGCTGCCGTAGCTGGCAAAACCCAGCAGGGTGCCGGCCTCGTCTTCCATGCCGATGACAGGCCAGTCGTGCAGCCGTTTGGTCTCGAACCACGTGACCATCTGCGTCATGCTGCGTGGTTGGTAGTCGTACAGCGCCGTCGAATGCACGATGGCCTCGTTGAGGATCGCCAGGATGGCCTCGGCGTGGCGTTCCGGTGTGCAGGCGATCAGCTTCATGGTCAGGCCGCCGCCAGTCGCCACAAGGAGGTCACTTCAGCCGCGCGGGCCTGGTGCAAGGGGTCAGCAGCGTCCTGTGCTTTGGGGTGACGGGGCCGGGCATCGAGCCTGCCCACCACGCGCAAGCCCGCATCCCTGATCCAGCCCTGCAGCTCGTCGGGGCCACGCAGGCCCAGGTGCTCGGCCAGGTCCGACATGATCAGCCAACCCTCGCCACCCGGCACCAGGTGGGCCTTCAAGCCGGCCAGAAAGCCGCGCAGCATGCGGCTGTCCGGGTCGTACACGGCGTACTCGATGGGCGAGCTGGGGCGTGCGGGCAACCAGGGTGGGTTGCACACAATCAGTGGTGCTTGCCCGGGGGGGAACAGGTCGGCTTCGATCACCTGCACCGGCTTGTCCAGCTTGAGGCGATGCAGGTTCTCCTGGGCGCAGGCCAGGGCGCGGGCGTCCTGATCGGTCGCGATGACCTGCTGGATGCCGCGCCGCGCGAGCACGGCGGCCAGCACACCCGAGCCGGTGCCAATGTCGAAGGCGAGCTCGGCACCCGGTGGCAAGGGCGCTTTGGCCACCAGATCCACATACTCACCGCGCACCGGCGAGAACACGCCGTAATGCGCATGGATGTGCCCCTCGATGGCCGGGATGGCCACACCCTTCTTGCGCCATTCATGCGCGCCGATCAGGCCCAGCAGTTCGCGCAACGACACGACGTAAGGCTCCGTGGCCCGGCCATAGGCCTCCTCGCACGCCTGCCGCACATCGGGTGCGCGCCGCAGGGGGATGCTGTGGTCGGCTTCGAACGGGATCAGCAGCATGCCCAGGATGCGGGCCCGGTGCGCGAGCTTCTGGCGGTGCTGATGGAAGGCCTGGCCGGCGCTGACGGCTTCTTGGCCCTGATGGCGCCGGTCTCGCGCTTTGCCTGCTGCCGGCTCCAACCGTCGGGTCAAGGCCTGCAGCAGGTGCCGTGCATTCTGGAAGTCGCCTTGCCATAGCAGGGCCGTGCCTTCGCAAGCCAGCTTGTAGGCGGTGTTGGCCGGCATCGTGTCATCGGCCAGCACGACCTTGGTATGCGCGGCGACACCGGCTTCGGATCGCCATGCTGCGCTCACCTCCTGACCGTCGGGGCCAGTCCAGTGAATGCGGTGGAGTGAGGTTGCGCACATACCGAAAACAAGATGAAGCGGGCGGGTGGGGCAGTGTAAGTCGCCCAGATCGCCTACCCCGTATGGGGGCTCAGAGAAACACGCGTGGCGGTCGCCATGCAGGGCGGTCAGAATAGGTGGCGCGATTTTGCGGTCACCTGTTCATCACCAGCACATGCCCTTCCACGCCGCCATCATTGATCTTGACGGCACCATGGTCGACACCATCGGTGACTTTGTCGTTGTCTTGCAGCACACGCTGGCCGATCTGGGGTGCCACCCGGTCGAGATCGCCCGCGTGGACCGTGCTTTCATTTCACTGACGGTGGGCAAGGGCACCGAAGACCTGCTGCGCCGCAGCCTGGCGCAAGCCTGGGGCCTCACGCCCGATGCCCCCGAGGTGGCCGAGGCGATGCCTGAGGCGCTGCACCACTATCACCTGCATTACCCGCGCCTCAATGGCGAGGCCTCGGACGTGTTTCCAGGTGTGGCCGAAGGCCTGCGCCAGTTGCGTGAGCTGGGTGTGCCACTGGCCTGCCTGACGAACAAGCCCACTGCCTTTGCAAAGCAGTTGCTGGAGCGCAAGGGCTTGCTGCCGTATTTTGACCAGGTGTTCGGTGGGGATGCCTTCGAACGCAAGAAGCCGGACCCATTGCCCTTGATCAAGACCTGCGAGGCCTTGGGCACGCCCGCTGAAGCCACGCTGAGGCCGTGGCCCATGTGCCGCGTCTGGACCAAGTGAATTGGCCCGCGGTGTTAGGGCGGGCCAATGCGTGATCCTGGAGGCGGAGCTGGCGCTTACTGCAGCGCGTCGAGTACAGGCGGGGCCTTGTAATCCAGCAAGGCGTCCTTCAGGTCTTGCGTGACCGGGCGGTTACCCAGCCAGGTGCGCAGCACGGCGGGGAAGAAGCTCGTGTCTTCCAGGGGCAGGCCAGCCGGCTGGCCGTTGACGAAGAACATGGTGCCGCGCTTGGGCACGAACTCGATGGCAAAGACGTCGCCGGCGTTCAGGCGCTTGATGCGCGAAAACTGCTCGCCCATCATGCGGATCGAGGGGATCAGCTTGAAGAATTCTTCACGGCTGCTGTTGTTCTCGATGCCCTTGGTGATGACCTTGCCCAGTTCGTCCACGCGCATGCCTTGCAGCATCACGAAGCGAAGCTGCTTGGGCCCTCCGGTGGCGAAGATGACGTCTGACTTGCTGGCCTTCTGCGGCACATACAGGCCCACTGTGTAGAGCTTGGCAACCGCGCGGTAGCTGATGCCGCTGCCGTTGAGTGTCAGGTTGCTGCCTTCCACCTTGATCGCGGGCGGGTAGTGCACGCCCACCACGTCGGCGCTCTGAGCTTGTGCCACACGGGGCACAGCGATGAGCAGTGTCAGGCCCGCGGCAGTCAGGGCGTTGCGCCCAATGCGGGCCATTCCAGCGAGAGTCAACAACATACGAATACTTTGGGTGTGTCCTGCATGGCCGTTCAGCCCCCTTAGCGGGATGGCATCACGCCATACATGAACTGTACTGGTAAGAGATTGTTACCCGTTCAACGCGAATCACAATCTGGGTTTGCCCTTGCAGCCATGGCTCACTCAAGGGGGGTGTTTTCTGGTCATCTGGCGCGAGGTTTCGTCAAGAGCGCCCTGCTACACTGTTTTGATGTTCATCTCGCGCAAACAGACCAAAGGTTCGCACGACCGGGGGGCATGGCCCTGGCGACGCTGACTCCCATTTTTCGCTTGTCGCTGGGTGCGACGCGATCATAGCGGCGCGCCCTGGCGGCGAGGATCCGTTGACGTCACAACGGTAAGCGGGCGTTAACGGTCGGGTCTGAATCGCCCTAAAGAGGGTGTTTCACAAGATGACATATGTGGCGCAAAGCAGACTGCACGCTGCGCCACACCGGGCTCGGAGGCCCTCACCATGATCACTGAACAAGCATTCAATGCCCTGGCCGCACAAGGCCACAACCGCATCCCCTTGGTGGCGCAGGCCCTGGCCGATCTGGACACCCCGCTGTCGCTCTACCTCAAGCTGACCAAGGGCCAGCCGCTGAGCTTCCTGCTGGAGTCTGTCGTGGGCGGCGAGCGCTTCGGGCGGTATTCCTTTGTGGGCCTGCC
>JACPOH010000016.1 GCA_016185075.1 Aquabacterium sp.
CGCGACATCAACCAACTCAGCTATGTGGGCCAGCAATACCACGATGGTGATGTCACGGTGATTGAAGCGGGGCGTAACCTCATCGGCAAGAACGATGGCTCTTTCTCTTCGAGCTTGGGTGGCAGCAAGGGCATGATCGCCTTGGCTGGACCGGGCGAGTTGCAGGTCAAGGCCGGTCGCCAGCTGGATCTGGGCGACGCTGGTGGCGTCCGCACTGTCGGCAACAAGTACAACACTGAGCTGCCGGCTGACTCGGCCAGGATCACCCTGGCTGCCGGCATGGCCAAAACGCTGGATATAGACGCCTTCACACAGCGCTTCATGCCAGCCGGTGCATCGGCTCGCGCTGAACTGGTGAGCTATGTGAAGCAGGTGCTCCAGCTCGGTGATGCTGATTTGCCCACCGACCCCAGTGCAGCTTATGAGCAAGCATTGCGCTACTACACAGGCTTCACACGCGAGAACCAGATCGCGTTCGCGGATGCCGTGGTCAACAAGGCCTTCATCCAGGCCTACCTTGGCAGTGGTGGTGATTACGCCAAGACCTGGCAAGCCAAGGCCCAGGCGCTGGGCGTTTCTGAAACCGCGTATGACAGCAATGCCTTCGCGCAGTTCAAGAACGACGTGCTCATGACCGAGCTCAAGGTCTGGGGCAAGGCCGCCGCCGATGTGCCGCTGTCGCTTGACCCGGCTGCCAACGCCTTGGCCACGGCCAAGCGTCAGGCACTGTACGACAAGGCCTTCGCGGCCATCGATCTGGCGGGTCTGGGCAAAGGCTTCAACTTCGTGGGTGACATGCAGATCGCCGGGAGTGGCGTGCAGACCCAAGGCAAGGGCGACCTGAGCACCGGCGGCATCGACATCCTGACCCCGGGTGGCGGTGTGCTGGTGGGTCTCAACGCCTTGACGAAGAAGCAGCAGGACGATGCCAAGGACCATGGGCTGGTCACCTACGGTGGTGGCAGCATCCGCGCCATGTCCGCGAATGACTTCTCGACTCAAGTCGTCCGAAGGCGTATCGGCCGGGCAGGTCTACCTCAACGCCCCCAACGGTGAAATCCGTGCACTGGATGCACAGATCCGCAACGAGGGAGGCGGCGAGATCAACATCGGCGCCCAGGTCGTGAAGGGCGGCGACAACATCGCGGGCAAGGTCAATGGTGCGCCACCTGCGGTGTCGGTGAATGTGGCCATCAACGTCAACACCAGTGTGCCCAGCCAGACCGCAGCCGGTGCGCAAGCCGCAGCAGCCAGCCAGGAAGGCAAGGCCAAGGACCCCTCCTCCGTGGTGACCGTGGAGCTGCTGGGTATGGGCGATGACGCCAACGCCCCTGCCGCCGGCAACCCCTCGCCCGCAAAGGGCGAGGAGGTTTGCGAAGACGACGACAAGAAGAAGGACAAGACCGGAACCTGCGTCAAACGCTGAGCCTGGTCTGCCGCCTCACACCGACACCCCCGACTGCGGGGTGTCGGTCTTTTATGACCAAGCCATGACACCGCATCGTCGCCAAAGGTGGTCCTTATGGATCATGCGTTTTCCCGAGGGCGACACATGTGTTTTTGACAATAGCCGTTTGTATTAAGACGGACTGAGCCCAATGAACACTGTCAGATCCTTGATGCTGGGTGCAGCCCTGATGGGCGGCCTTTTCTCCACCTCTGCCCATGCCTGGTGGAATGGCGACTGGAAGGCCCGGGCCAAGATCACCTTGAACACCACGGCACCAAGGAAGCCCTGTCGGGCGTGGTGGTGCCGGTGCGCCTGCATTCCGGCAATTTCGATTTCCTCTCGGCCAAGCCGGATGGCGCTGACCTGCGTGTGGTTGCGGCCGACGACAAGACGCCGCTCAAGTTCTGGGTTGAGCGCTTCGACGGTAGCAACGAGCTGGCTGTGGTCTGGGTGCAGGTGCCCAGCGTGGCGCCTGGTACCGACAAGAATGTGGTGTACGTCTACGCTGGCAATGACAAGGCCGCGGCCGAATCGACGGCCACGGCGGTGTACGACGGCAACATGAATGCCGCCTTCACCTTTGCGGGCAAGGATGGTGCCCCCGCGCAGGACGCGGTCAACCAGCTTGCGACGTCGGCCCCCGTGGCCCGCGAAACCAATGGCCTGATTGGCCCCGCCGCCAGGCTCGACGGCCAGCAAGCCATCGTGATCCCGGCCTCTGACAAGCTCAAGGCTTCGGCCTCCGGCCCCTACACCGTCAGCCTGTGGCTCAAGCCCGACACGCTCACCGGTACGGTGTTCCAGCAAGGCCCGCTGTCGCTGGCCTTGAATGTCGGCAAGCTCGAGGCCAACCTGGGCAAGGTCAAGGCCGCGGGCGGCGAGCTGCCTGCCTCCGCCTGGGCGCATGTGGCCGTGGTCGTGGGCAACAACAAGCTCACCTTGTTCGTCAACGGCGAGCAGGCGGCACAGTCTGACCTGCAAGCCTCCAGCAACCCCATCGAAGGCGAGATCAACCTGGGTCAGGGCCTGGCGGCACAGATCGATGAACTGGAAATCGCCAGCACCGTGCGCAGCGCCGATTGGCTCAAATTTGCACGCGCCGCGCAAAGCGCCGATGCCAAGCTGGTGGCCGGCGTCAGCCAGACGCCCGATACGGCCAAGGACAGCGGCGGTGAGCCTGGGTACTTTGGCATCCTGGTGGGCAACCTCACGGTGGACGCCTGGGTCGTGATCGGCATCCTGGGCGTGATGTTCGCCGTGGCCGCTTGGGTCATGTACGCGAAGGCGGTCTTTGTGGGCCGCGCCGACAAGGCCAACCGCGCTTTCCTGCAGCGCTTCCGCGAAGCCCGCGACGTGATGCAGATCGAAGCCAAGGCGCTGCAGCATTCTTCCTTGCAGCGTCTGTATGAAGCCGGGTTGCGCGAACTGAACAAGCGTGATGTGGGCAAGGCCGGTGCCAAAGCCTTGTCGGGCGCCTCGATTGACGCCGTCAAAGCCGCCATCGACGCCGACATGGTGCGCGAGAGCCATGAGCTCAATTCCAAGATGGTGCTGCTGACCATCGCCATCTCGGGTGGCCCCTTCCTGGGGCTGTTGGGCACCGTGGTGGGCGTGATGATCACCTTCGCGGCCATTGCGGCAGCCGGCGACGTCAACGTCAATGCCATTGCCCCTGGTATCGCGGCAGCGCTGCTGGCCACGGTGGCGGGCTTGGGCGTGGCCATCCCCGCGCTGTTTGGCTACAACTACCTGGCCTCGCGCATCAAGAACATCTCGTCGGACATGCAGATCTTCGTCGACGAGTTCGTGACCCGCGTGGCCGAAACCTACGGCGCACGCTGAGCAGGGGCAAGCGATGGCCGGCGACGTCAAAGCGGATAACCAGCCTTACGACGACATCAACATCACCCCGATGTTGGACCTCGCGTATGTGCTGTTGGTGACCTTCATCATCATGACCACGGCTTCCGTGCAGGGCGTGAAGGTCCAGCCGCCGCTGACCCAGGCCACCAACAACCTGGCCAAGCCGCAGACGCGCGGCATCACGATCACGGCCGATGGCCAGGTCTACCTCGATGCCTACCCCGTGAGCCTGGATCAGCTTCAGTCATCGCTCGCCCAGTACAAGGCCGCCAACCCGGCCTTGCCCGTGGTGCTCAAGGCCGATGCGGCCACGCAGTACGACAAGGTCATGGCCGTGCTGGAGATCGCCAAGAAGCTTGACATCACCGAGATCGGCCTGGCGACCAAGCGCCTGCAGTAAAGGCGGACCCCCCATGCAAGTTCAAGACGAATCGAAACCCTACGACACCATCAACGTCACGCCCATGCTGGACCTGGCGTACGTGTTGCTCGTGGTGTTCATCCTGATGACGACGGCATCCGTGCAAGGCCTGAGCATCAACATGCCCAAGCCCAGCAACAAGCCCAGCACCGAGAAGCACCCGCTCAAGGTGGTGCAGGTGCTGCCCGAAGGCACCCT
>JACPOH010000017.1 GCA_016185075.1 Aquabacterium sp.
CCGGCTGTGAGCTTTTGATGCCCGTCTGCAGCGTGTTCAGGGCCTGCCGCACTGACACGGTGAGACCGCGTGCATACGGCGTGGGCAGCATCCGCCGGCCTTGGCGGGTGAAGAGGGGGTCTCCCAGGGCCTCGCGCAGGCGAGCCAGGGCATGGCTCACGGCGGGTTGACTCAGGTGCAGTTCACGCGCCGCAGCAGTGAGCGAGCCGGTCTGCACGATGGCATCGAACACCAGAAACAGGTTCAGGTCGATCTTGCTTAGATTCATTTGGTGAATGTATCTGAATTCACATAATTCATATGATTCATTGAAGTCGGATTTTTACACTGCGCACCAGCAAACATCAGACAGACCGACTCGCCAGAAAGAGAGCAGCACATGGACTTCGGATACTCACCCCGCGCGAAGGAATACATCGAGCGTGTCAAGGCCTTCATGCGCGACCACATCATCCCGGCCGAAGAGGCATACCACGCCCAGATGAGCGGTTCGCCCGACTGGCGGCAGTGGCGTCAGCCCGCCTTGATGGAAGACCTCAAGGCCAAGGCCAAGGCGGCCGGCTTGTGGAACCTGTTTTTGCCTGATCCGCACCATGGCGCCGGCCTGAAGGTCGTCGAGTACGCGGCCCTGGCCGAGCTGATGGGCTACAACACCATGGCCGCTGAGGTGTTCAACTGCAATGCACCTGACACCGGCAACATGGAGGTGCTGCACCTGTACGGTTCGCCCGCGCAGCAGGACCGCTGGTTGACGCCTTTGCTGGCTGGCGAAATCCGCTCGGCCTTCTGCATGACCGAGCCGGACGTGGCCTCGTCGGATGCCACCAACATGCAGGCCACGGCGGTGCCCGATGGCGACGAGGTCGTGGTCAATGGACGCAAGTGGTTCAGCTCCGGCATCGGCCATCCCCACTGCAAGATCCTGATCTTCATGGGTCTGACCGACCCGACGGCCGAGCGCCACAAGCGCCACTCGATGATCCTGGTGCCGCTGGACACCCCTGGCGTCAAGATCGAGCGCATGCTGCCCGCCTTTGGCGTGTACGACGAGCCCTTCGGCCACGGCGAAGTCACCTTCGATAACGTGCGCGTGCCCAAGGAAAACATCATCGCCGGCCTGGGCCGAGGCTTCGAGATCGCACAAGGCCGCTTGGGGCCAGGGCGCATCCATCACTGCATGCGCGCCATCGGCGGCGCCGAGCGCGCATTGGCCTTGATGTGCGAGCGCGGCGACAAGCGCGTGGCGTTCGGCAAGACGCTCAACCAGCTCGGCGGCAATGTGGACGTGATCGCCAATGCGCGCATGGCCATCGAGCAGGCCCGCCTGCTGACGCTCAAGGCCGCCTGGATGATGGACACGGTGGGCGTGAAGGCGGCCATGAGCGAGATCTCGCAGATCAAGGTGGTTGCGCCTAACATGGCGCAGGTGGTGCTGGATGCGGCCATCCAGATGCACGGCGCGCTGGGCGTCACGCTGGACACGCCTTTGAGCACGCTGGCGGCCTATGTGCGCACCGTGCGCCTGGCCGACGGCCCCGATGAAGTGCACCGCAAGGTCGTGGCCAAGTTCGAGCTGGCCAAGCAACGGGCGGCGCGTGGCGAGGCGTGAATCACCAGCCCCGCTGAAGAAACCAGATAGGAGAGAAACAAGATGAGCGAGAAGTTGATCGACGCCGCAGGCAAGGTGCGCGCCGGTGAGGAAGTGGACCTGGCACGCGTGAGCGCCTACCTGCGCGCAGCCGGCATGGCGCTGCAAGGCGAGCCGCAACTCAAGCAGTTCCCCGGCGGGGCGTCGAACCTGACCTACCTGCTGAGCTACGACAACCGCGACCTGATCCTGCGCCGTCCGCCGTTTGGCCACATCGCCAAGTCGGCCCATGACGTGGTGCGCGAGGCCCGCATCATGCAGATGCTCAAGCCCGTGTACCCGGCCGTACCCCATGTGTACGCCATCTGCGAAGACGTGGACGTGATCGGCGCGCCGTTCTATGTGATGGAGCGCCTGGTGGGGGTGATCCCGCGCCAGAACCTGCCCGAAGAGCTGGGCCTGGACGCCCCGAAGACCCACCAGTTGTGCCTGAACGTGCTGGACAAGCTGATCGACCTGCACATGCTGGACGCCAAGGCCGCGGGCCTCGACACGCTGGGCAAGGGCGAGGGTTATGTGGCCCGCCAGATCGAAGGCTGGAGCAAGCGCTTCCGCGCCGCGCGCACCGATGACGTGTCCGATTTCGAATCGGTGATGCAATGGCTGGCCGACAAGCAGCCCAAGCAGGAAGTGGCCATCTGCCTGATCCACAACGACTTCCGCTTCGACAACGTGGTGCTGGACATCGCCGACCCGATGAAGGTGATCGGCGTGCTGGACTGGGAAATGGCCACCATGGGCGACCCGCTGATGGACCTCGGGAGCTCGCTGGCTTACTGGGTGCAAGCCGATGACGACCCCTTCATGCTGGGCTCGCGCCGCCAGCCCACCAACGCGCCGGGCATGCTGACGCGCCAGGAAGTGATCGAGTACTACGCGCAACGCACGGGCTGGAGCGTGGCCAACTTCGATTTCTACGAGGTGTACGGCCTGTTCCGCCTGGCCGGCATCGTTCAGCAGATCTACAAGCGTTTCAAGGAAGGCAATGCACGCAACCCCGTGTTCGCCACCTTCGGCCCGTTTGCCAATTACCTTGGTCAACGCTGCGAACGCATCATCGCCAAATCCTCCCTGTGATTCAGAACATGAGCATCCCCAACACCTTTGATCTCAGCGGCAAGGTCGCCCTCGTCACCGGCGCCAGCCGCGGCATCGGCGAAGCCATTGCCCGTTTGCTGGCCGCGCATGGCGCACATGTCATCGTCTCCAGCCGCAAGGCAGAGCCGTGCGAGGCCGTGGCGCAGTCCATCCGTGAGGCGGGCGGCCAGGCTTCCGTGATCCCTTGCCATGTAGGCGAAATGGATCAGATTGACACCACGTTTGCCGCCATCGAGCAGCAGTTCGGGCGGCTCGACATCCTGGTCAACAACGCCGCCACCAACCCGTATTTCGGGCACATCAGCGACACGGATCTGGGCGCCTTCCAGAAGACCGTGGATGTGAACATCCGGGGTTACTTCTTCATGTGCGCACGCGGCTCCAAGCTGATGGCAAAGAACGGCGGTGGCTCGATCATCAACATCGCCTCGGTCAATGGCGTGGTGCCAGGCATGCTGCAAGGCATCTACTCGATCAGCAAGGCTGCCGTGATCTCGATGACGCATGCTTTTGCCAAGGAGTGTGCGTCGATGAAGGTGCGCGTCAACGCCATCCTGCCAGGTGCTACCGATACCAAGTTCGCCTCGGCCTTGACCACGAACGACGCCATCCTCAAGGTGGTGATGGCGCACACGCCGCTCAACCGCGTCGCCGACCCCAAGGAAATGGCCGGTGCCGCGCTGTACCTGGCTTCGGATGCGGCCAGCTACACCACGGGCGCCTGCCTGAATGTGGATGGCGGTTACCTGACGGCCTGAACCTCACACCAGCCGGTTAAGGCCTTCGGCATCAAAGTGCTCGGTCGTCTGGGCATCCGTGGGCAGGCAGCTGCGGGCGTCCTCGGAGCGGGCCTCTTTGGCCAGCTTGCCAATCGCTTCCCACAGCAGCGCGATCTGGTGTTCGTGGCCGGACGCGTGGTCAATCAGGCCGCGTAGCGCTTGCGACAGCGGGTCGTCGCCCTCGGTCACGCCATACGCAGAAAAACCCATCTTGGCCGCGAGGGCCTCGCGCTCGGCCTGCTTTTCATCGAGCACGGTCGCCTTGGCCACGATGATGCGGGCCGGATTGCCCACGGCCGTGGCCGCAGGCGGCACGGGCTTGGTCACCACCGCGTTGGAGCCCACGCGGGCGCCGTCACCCACAGTGAAGCCGCCCAGCACCTGGGCATTGGCGCCAATGATGACGCCACGGCCCAGCGTGGGGTGGCGCTTGGCGCCTTTGCTCAGGGAGGTGCCGCCCAGCGTCACGCCCTGGTAGATGGTGCAGTCGTCACCAATCTCGGCGGTTTCCCCCACGACCACGCCCATGCCGTGGTCGATGAACACACGCCGGCCTACCTTGGCGCCGGGGTGGATTTCGATGCCGGTGAAAAAGCGGCTCCAGTGCGAGATCCGTCCCTGCCTGGAAGGCGACGGGTTCGAGCTCGTCTGGACGACCGCCGACGGGCGCACACTCGTCGAGCGGTCAGAAAACGCGGAAGAGCTCTTGCAGCGCCGCCGCTTCCTTGAAGAGCGGC
>JACPOH010000035.1 GCA_016185075.1 Aquabacterium sp.
CGAGAGCCCGATGTTGTGGGCGGTGGGCTTCATCTTCGTGTTCACGATGGGGGGGTTCACCGGTTTGATTTGCTCGGTCGCCCCGATCGACATCCAGATCCAGGACACCTACTACGTCGTGGCGCACTTCCACTACGTGCTGGTGGCGGGCTCCTTGTTTGCGCTGTTTGCCGGCTTCTACTACTGGGCGCCCAAGTGGACAGGCGTCATGGTCCCCGAATGGAAGGGCAAGCTGCATTTCTGGTGGTCTCTGATTGCCTTCAACGTGACCTTCTTCCCCATGCACTTCCTGGGGTTGGCCGGCATGCCGCGTCGCTATGCCGACTACCCGATGCAGTTCGCCGACTTCAATGCGGTGGCATCGGTTGGGGCCTTCTTCTTCGGTTTCGCGCAAGTCTTCTTCATCTTCGTGGTGATGATCCCTGCCATGCGTGGCAAGGGCCAACCCGCACCAGCCAAGCCCTGGGAAGGCGCCGAGGGTCTGGAGTGGGAAGTGCCGTCGCCCGCACCGTTCCATACCTTCGAGAACCCGCCCAAGCTGGATGCCACGGCGACCCGTGTGATCGGCTGAACCTGAAGGACTGGCGTGATGAGCACCCGATCGAAAGAGCAGGACCGTCAGCGCAACCTCAGGCTCGCGCTCATTCTGGCTTCCGTGGCCGTGACCTTCTTCGTTGGCTTCATCGCGAAGCTGGTGATGTTCTCTCACCATTGACCCGGGTTGAACCAGCATGAGCACCGACACCGTTCACCCGGATCAGCTTGCAAGCCGCAAGCGCAGTTGGCTGCATCAGGCCAATCTGGAAATGGTCGGCAAGCTGGTGGTGATCGTGGCCCTGATGTTCGGCTTCGGCTACGCGATGGTGCCGCTGTACAAGCACATCTGCGCGGCACTGGGCATCAACGTGCTGTCGCTGTCCGAGCAGCAGTCGCCAGGTGCGCTGGCTTCCAGCAAGGTCAACACCCAGGTTGACCTGAGCCGCTCCATCACGGTCGAGTTCGATGCCAATGCGCGCGGCCCTTGGGATTTCAAGTCCGAGGTCCGCTCGATTCGGGTGCACCCGGGTGAGGTCACCACCGTGATGTACGAGTTCCGCAATCGGCAGGATCGGACCATGTCGGCGCAGGCCATTCCCAGCTATGCGCCCAAGCAGGCGACCAACCACTTCAACAAGCTGGAGTGCTTCTGCTTCAGCGAGCACAAGCTCAAGCCGGGTGAAAGCAAGCGCTGGCCCGTGGTCTTCGTGATCGATCCCAAGTTGCCCAAGGATGTATCGACCATCACCTTGTCCTACACCTTCTTCGAAGTGGGGGGCAAGGTGCCTTTGGCACACAAGGGTTCCGTATGACGGTGTGTGATGACTGACGATCTTCGCGATGCCTCCCAGCGCCCGGGGTCCTTTCTCCAGACGCTCAAGGCGGTCGCGTGGTCTTTCTTCGGGGTGCGCAAGTCAAGCGACTATGCGCAGGACGTGGCCAAGATCAACCCGGTCCATGTGATCGTGGCAGGGGTGCTGGCGGCCGTGTTGTTTGTGGTGGGTCTGGTCTTTCTGGTGCGATGGATCGTCACCAGTGGCGTGGCCCAATGAGTGTCGTGATCGGTGTTGTTTCTTGAGGAGCACATGGATGTCCACAGCAGTGACGAAGGGGCAAGCCCCCTATTACTTCGTACCGGGGCCATCGCGGCACCCGATGATGGCGGCCGTCGGGCTGTTCTTCGTGGTGCTGGGGGCCGGGCAGTGGGTCAACGGTGCTGACTGGGCTCCCTACTGCGTGCTGGCCGGCTTCATCTGGTGGGCCGTGGTGCTCAAGCAGTGGTTCTCGGACGCCATCTCGGAAAGCGAGGGTGGCCTGTATGGCGACCGCATCGACGTGTCTTTCCGCTGGAGCATGGCCTGGTTCATCTTCTCCGAGGTGATGTTCTTTGCCTCCTTCTTCGGCGCCTTGTACTGGGCTCGCCTTCACGTGCTGCCCAATCTGGGTAGCATCGACAACGCCTTGTTGTGGCCTGATTTCAAGGCGATCTGGCCTTCCGAAATGGCGGGCATGACCGGCTCGCCGGCCGGTACCGTGGAGCCCTTCCGCACCATGGGCCCCTGGCCGATCCCCACGATCAACACGGCCTTGCTGCTGTCTTCTGGTGTCACGCTGACGATCGCCCACCATGCCTTGCGTGAGAACCTGCGTGGTCGCTGCATCGCTTTCATGTGGTTCACCGTGCTGTTGGGCGCCACCTTCATCGGCTTGCAGGCCTTCGAGTACTACGAGGCCTATCACCACCTGAACCTGAAGCTGTCGTCCGGCATCTACGGCTCGACCTTCTTCATGCTCACGGGCTTCCACGGCATGCACGTGTTCGTCGGCATGCTCATGCTGCTGTTCATCACTTTGCGCCTGATGAAGGGGCACTTCACCGCAGACAAGCACTTCGGCTTCGAAGGCGCCGCCTGGTACTGGCACTTCGTGGACGTGGTCTGGCTTGGGCTGTACATCGTGGTCTACTGGACCTGATGACGACCCCCTCGGGGCCTCGCAAGGGGTCCCATTCACCCACCTGCAACAGCGCCCTCACGGCGCTGTTTTATTTCAGCGGGATGCCGGTGGGGTGGATCCAGCCCAGTTTGTAGGCCAGCAGGATGAACAGGAACAGCGCGATCGACAGCCCCACGCGCAAGGCCAGGGCCTTGACCATGCGGTTGGTCTTGGCTTGCCCCTCACGGCCATCTTGCAACATGGCGCGGCCGGCCAGAACCAATGCCGCCACAATGGCCAGCAAGGCAAATGCAATCACGATTTTCATGAAGACGCATTATGGGTGCCGCGCCGTGGCCGGAGGTGGGCAATGACCCCATTGCAAAGACGGCTGGTGGTCTGGCTGGTGGCCTCGCTCTGCACGGCCCTGGCAGCGCGTCTGGGTTTCTGGCAATTGAGCCGGGCGGCCGAGAAGCGGCAGGCCCATGAGCAGATGCTGGCGCAGCGCGCCCAGGCGCCCTGGCGCAATGAAGATTGGCCTTGTGACCCGTCTTTGAATCCGGAGCGCCTGCCTTTTTACAAGCCGGTTGTTCTGCAAGGGCATTGGCTTGTCGACAAGACGGTTTTCCTGGATAACCGGCCCATGGATGGCATGAGCGGTTTTGTGGTGGTCACGCCTTTGGTGCTCGAAGGTGGTGCAGGGGCCTGTCGCCAGCGCATCGTGCTGGTTGAACGGGGGTGGGTGCCGCGCGACGTGCGTGACCGCAGCGCGCTGCCCGTTGTGTCCACAGACAATCGAGCCGTCACGGTGCGAGGGCTGGTCACACAGGGGCTATCGCGAACGTATCAGTTGGGCGTCGAGCCCCTGCCCGCAACCCCTCGTGGCCCCCTGCTGCGGCAGAATGCCGATGTGGCTTTCTGGCGCCACTGGCTCGGGCAAGTCCCGGTGGTTGGTGCCGTGCTTCAGGTGCAAGCTGAGACGCCCGCCCCACAAGGCGATGCCCCGCGCCGCCACTGGCCGGAACCCGGTCAAGGGCAGGACAAGCACCTGGCCTATGCGGCACAGTGGTTCGCCATGGCGGCGGGCATCATCGGGCTCACGCTCTGGTTCCAGATCATCCGTCCAAGACGAGCAAGTGCACATGTCTCATCCTGATACCGCGCAGGTCGACCCCATGATCCAGTTGAGCGTGCACAGCATGCCCACGCCCGCCAGCGAGGCCCCAGCGCAACGAACCCGTGCGGGCCGCCTGAAGATGCTGCTGGTCTGGGCGGTGTGCGCCGCTCCTGTCGTGGCCTCCTATTTCACCTACTATGTGATCAAGCCGCAGGGCCGCGTCAACTACGGCACGCTGATCATGCCGCCTCGGCCCATGCCCGCTGACGCCGGTTTGCCGCTTCTGGATCAGCAGGGGCATGAGGTCAAGGCCGCGTCGCTCAAGGGGCAATGGCTCCTGGTCGCCGTGGCCGGTGGCGCATGTGACCAGCACTGCGAACAGCATCTGTACCAGCAGCGCCAATTGCGCGAAACGCTGGGCAAGGACAAGGACCGACTCGACCGTGTCTGGTTGGTCACGGACCAGGCGCCGGTGCGAGCTGGGCTGCAAGAAGGCTTGAAGAACGCCTGGGTCCTGCGGACCTCTCCGGCGGCGCTCGCGCGCTGGCTGGCGCCCCAAGAGGGGCAGGCCCTGGAGGCGCACCTGTATCTGGTCGACCCTCGGGGTGACTGGATGATGCGCTTCCCGGCCAATGCCGACCCCTCGCGGATCAAGAAGGACCTGGCTCGCCTGATGAAAGCCAATGAGTCCTGGGATGAACCCGGGCGTTGAGAGGACACGAGGCGCATGCTTGGCCTGATCAATCTGGACCCCGCACTGGAAGTCGCCTTGCTGGGTGCCGTGCTCGCGCTTTTGCCGGCGAGCGTGGTGGCCTTGCGTGCCCGCAGACAGGGCCTGCAAGGATGGCCCGCCTGGCAGCGCGTGCTGACGGTGCTCACGCTGTTTCTGACGATCGACCTGGTGGTGTTTGGCGCCTTCACGCGCTTGACGGACTCGGGTCTGGGTTGCCCCGATTGGCCGGGCTGCTACGGCGAGACCAGCCCGTTTGCAGCCCATGAACAGATCAGTGCGGCGCACGCGGCCCTGCCAACGGGCCCGGTGTCCCACAGCAAGGCCTGGATCGAGATGCTGCACCGCTACCTGGCCACTGCCGTAGGGGCGCTGATCACCGCCTTGATGGTACTGGCGTGGTGGATGCGTGGGCGGGCAGGGGCCTTGTCCCCCTGGTGGGCCACCGGGGCCTTCATCTGGGTGTGCGCGCAAGGCGCGTTTGGTGCGCTCACGGTGACGCTCAAACTTCAGCCCATCATCGTGACAGGGCATCTCATTGGCGCCATGCTGGGCGTGGGCCTGCTGACGGCCCAGGTGCGTGTGCTGGATCTCGCCCACATGCCGCCGGTGCAGCGGTCAAGCTGGCAGCGCGCGCCCCTGCGCAGATGGGGGTGGGCGGTGCTGGCCTTGCTGGGCGTGCAGATCGCGCTGGGCGCCTGGGTCAGCACGAACTATGCGGTGCTGGCTTGTACCGAGGTGCCCAAGTGCCAGGGCCAATGGTGGCCGGAGATGGATTTCGGCATGGGCTTTCATCTGCTGAGGCCGCTGGGGGGCGATGGCCAGGGGGCTTTCATCACCTTGCCCGCGCTCACGGCGATTCACGTGACGCATCGCCTGGTGGCGGTGGTGGTTTTGCTTGCTCTGATAATATTCGGGGCCTTTTTGCGCCGCTGGCCAGGCTCGGTTCAGGCTGGCGAACCCGCCGATCGTCCCTGGCGTCGCGATGGTGGCCTCCTTTGGCTGCTGGCTGGCTGGCAGCTGCTCAGCGGCCTGAGCAATGTCGTGCTGGGGTGGCCACTGCTGGCGGCGCTGGCGCACACCTTGGGTGCTGCCTTGCTGGTGTGGAGGCTGGTGCGCGTCCTGACTTGCGTGTCGCCAAGGGCGGATGCGCTCGCCCATCAGGCCGCCCCCGCAGCACGCTCCTTGAACGCCAGGCCGCATCAGGGACTTCACGCTGGCGAGCCTCGGGCATCGTCCTCATAGTGGCCATCCAGACTCCAGAGATCATGCATGTCTGACGCAATTGCTTCTCCCGCCCATGACCTTGCTGCGGCGGCGCCCGTGCCCTCCAGGTTCCGGCAGTTCTATGTGTTGACCAAGCCCCGTGTGGTGCAGCTGATTGTGTTCTGCGCGGTCATCGGGATGTTGCTGGCGGTGCCGGGCATGCCCAGCACCACCGAGGCCCTGACGGCGCTGGCCGCCTGCGTGGGCATCTGGCTGGTAGCGGGCGCGGCGGCGGCGTTCAATTGCCTGATCGAGCAGGGCATCGATGCCCGCATGAAGCGCACGTCGTGGCGTCCGACGGCGCGTGGGGAGCTCACGTTGTGGCAGACGCTGAGCTTCAGCGCCGTGCTGTGTGGCCTCGGCATGGCCATCCTGGCCATCTGGGTGAATGCGCTCACCATGTGGCTGACACTGGGCACCTTCGTGGGCTACGCCGTGATCTACACGGTCGTGCTCAAGCCCTTGACGCCGCAGAACATCGTGATCGGTGGGGCCTCCGGGGCGATGCCACCCGTGCTGGGCTGGGCTGCCATGCGCGGCGCGGTCGAGCCCGAAGCCTTGATGCTGTGCCTGATCATCTTCCTGTGGACGCCGCCGCATTTCTGGGCTCTGGCGCTCTACCGGGTCGAGGATTACGCCCGTGCCGGCCTGCCCATGCTGCCGGTGACGCATGGCAATGCCTTCACACGCCTGCACGTGCTGCTCTATACGGTGATCCTGCTGGCGGGCAGTTTGCTGCCATTCATCTATGGCATGAGCAGCTGGATCTACCTGTGGTCGGCGCTGAGCCTGGGGCTGGCCTTCCTGGCCTACGCCTTTGCACTGTGGCGGCGTTACAGTGATGAACTGGCCCGCAAGACCTTCCGCTTCTCCATCATCTACCTGATGCTGTTGTTCGCCGCCTTGCTGGTCGATCACTACTGGACGATCTGAGCAAACTCATGCCTTTGTTGTTTTCTTCAACGCGTCGCAAGGCGCTGCTGGTCGGTCTCGCCGCCTTGTGCCTGGCTGCTTGCGACAAGCCCGGCGCCCCCGTGCCCAAGGCCGAGGCGCCGCAGGCCAAGTTCAATGCCGTGGACATCACGGGTGCGAACTACGCCCGCAAGCTGGCGCTGACCGACTACAACGGCAAGCAGCGCCAGCTGGCTGACTTCAAGGGCAAGATCCTCTTCGTGTTTTTCGGCTTCACGCAGTGCCCCGACGTGTGCCCCACGACCATGGCCGAGCTGGCCGAGGTTCGCAAGCGCCTTGGCGCCGATGGCGAGCGGCTGCAGGGGGTGTTCGTGAGCGTGGACCCTGAACGCGATACGCCCGAGGTGCTCAAGGCCTATCTGCAGAACATGGACCCGAGTTTCGTGGGCTTGCGTGGCTCGCTGGAGCAGACGGAGGCCACGGCGCAGGAGTTCAAGGTCTTCTACCAGAAGGTGCCGACCAAGAACGGCAGCTACACCATGGACCACACCGCAGGCGCCTTCGTGTTCGATGCCGACGGCCAGGTGCGCCTGTTCGTGCGCTATGGCATGAAGGTCGATGAGCTCACTGCCGATATCCGGCAGTTGATGGCGCAGGCCAAACGCTGATCAGCCAGCGAGCACCGTGAAGCTCTGGCGTCCGCGCCAGCTGTCGTCCGGGCCCAGGGTCACGGGCTCGAAGATGTTGGCGCCTTCGACGCACAGCATGTGCTGCCAGCCGTCGGGCGGCATGTCCTTGAGCGAGGCGCATTTGTCCGGGCCCGGGTTCCACAGCACGACGTCGGGCAACTGATCGGCTTCGATGGTCAGTCGGCGAGGGCCGTCTCGCAGCAGCAGGCTGCGTGCCTTGGCATAGATGCGGTCGATCTCGCCGGCAAAGCGCTTTTCGGGGTGGTCCTCCACGGCTTCGCCGCCGGTGAGGCTGTCCACGAAGTGGCACCCCTCCAGCCCTTGGAGCCGCACTTGAGACAGGTCCGACACGGCCAGGTAAGTGTGCAGGGCGGCCGCAAAGGGCCAGCTGGTTTCGCCCGGGTTGTGGGCATAGAGCTCCAGATCCAGGCGCTGGCCGCTGATCGACACGGTCAACTCCAGTGTGAAGCTGTGCGGCCACAGGGCGCGGGTCTCCGCACTGTCGTCCAGCGCCAGCGTCAATTGCGCATGGTCTTTGGCGCGGCTGCTGCTTTCCACCGCCCAGGTGCGGGTGCGTGCCAGACCATGCCGGGGCAGGCTGGTATCCGGCCCGCGTTGCTCGAACTGCGGGAAGATCACCGGCACGCCGCCACGCACGGCCTGGCCGGGGCCTGCCAGATCTGGTGAGCTTCACCCGTAGAAACATCGGCCATCCAGATGCTCCAGGGCACGTC
>JACPOH010000027.1 GCA_016185075.1 Aquabacterium sp.
CGCCGGCCTGTCATGGCTGGCCTACGACCCGGCCGGGGGCACCGCGGGGACCACCCTGGCCAAGTCTGCCGCAGACGCCTCGGCATCGGTCAACGGGGTGACGGTCAGCTCCAGCACCAACCAGTTCTCCGACGTGCTCAACGGCATCAGCTTCACCGTGGGCAAGGTCACCGTGACATCCAGCAACGACGTGCCACCGGTGGTGACCGACAACCCCGTGACGGTGACTGTCAAGCAGGACAACGACACCATCAGCAAGGCCATCAACGACTTTGCCGGTGCCTACTCGTCGCTCGTGACACTGCTGCGCACGAACACCAAGTACGACGATTCGACCAAGACGGCTGGCACCCTGCAAGGCGACAGTACCGCGGTGGGCATCCTCAACCAGCTGCGCGCCACCATCGGCAGCACCTCGGGCAACTCCTCGGTGTTCACCACCCTGTCGTCCGTGGGGGTGACCATTCAAAGCGACGGTACCTTGGCCGTCAACAGCACCAAGCTCACCAACTCGCTGGGCAAACTGGCCGAAGTGAAAAAGCTGTTCTCCAACGCCAACCTGACGGACAGCAACAAGGACGGCATCGCCACCAAACTCCGTACCTTGGGCGACAACCTGCTGGGCTTCGAAGGCGCGCTCACCACCCGCACGGCCGGGCTCAAAACCTCGGTGGCCAACAATCAGAAACGCCAGGACGAACTGGACGCCCGCGCCACCCTGTATGAGAAGCGCTTGCGTGCGCAATACACGGCGCTGGATCAAACCATGGCCAACATCAGCGGCCAGAGCAGCTACGTGACACAGATGATCACAAACTGGAACAAAGGTTAGTGACATTTTCACGGTCTAGTTCTCAAGATTGAGCAGTTCCTGCCGAAACACGAGACAAGCGGTGTGACGCGGATGGCATGGGGCCATCCCAGGCCGCTGTTCACAGGTGTGGTGAGGCTTTAGAGGACTGCATCATGGCTACCGTAGGCTCCGCAACAAGAGTTGACGGCGTTGACCTTCAGATGATGGTCAGCGCTGCGACTGCTTTTGCGCGCCCGCAAGCGGGGGTGAACGCGTCCTCGGCAGACGCTCAGCCCGATGCACGCTTCTCGCCTGCGGCCAAGCTGCGCAGCGCCACCTCGGCCGTGATGGACGCGGCCGCACGCCTGAACAAGACACAGACCTGGCAGGCCACCAAGGCCACGTCGGACAATGAGTCGGTGGTCCAGGCTGTCAGTGACAAGGCTGCGCCCGGCAGCTACACGGTGAATGTCGATGCCGTGGCCATGGCTCAGAGCACGGCCTCTGCCACGTTTTCCTCGCTGTCCACCGTTGTGGGGATCGGCACACTGAACATCGAGCTGGGCAGCTGGAACACCTCGCTGAGCACCTTCGCCACCAACCCCAACTGGCCCAAGGCCAGCGTGATGCTGGGCCCCAAGGACACGTCGCTGGAGCGCATCCGCGACAAGATCAATGCCGCAGGTGTGGGTGTGATTGCACTGGTGGTGTCGGACGCCACTGGTTCACGTCTGGTGCTGCGCGCAACCTCGACCGGAGAGGCCAACGGCTTCAAGGCCACCCCGGCAGCCGACGGCCAGACATCGCCTGAGGCCGCGCAGGCCTTGGCCTCGATGGGCATGGACCCGCAGTCCTTGCGGGGCAGCAACCCTTTGAACCAGCCGGCTCAAGACGCCAGACTGCGCATCGATGGGCGTGAGATCCAGTCACCTCAGAACCTGATCGAGGACGAGCCATCGGGTCTGACACTGCGGATCAACGGCAGCCGTGCCGAGCCGGTGAAGATCCGCGTTGAATCGGACACCCAGGCCATCGCGCGCGACATCCAGTCCTTCGCCAATGCCTACAACGACATGGCCAGCCAGCTGGCAGCCAGTGAGCCGAACGCGGACGATGACAGCCTGCGTGCTGCGCAAGCGATCCAGCAGCGCATGCAGGAAGCCTTCAGCGCCACAGCGGGCGCCAACTCCCTGAGTCAACCCCTTCAGTCTGTTGGCATCCGGCTCAAGGATGGCCAGCTTCAAGTGGACGACCAGGTGCTGCAGAAGGCCCTGGTGCAGAACCCCGGGCAGGTCGAACAACTCTTCGATGGCAACGAAGGAGCCGGTCGCTCATCCGGCCTGGCCACCCGCCTGCTCGAACTCGGCCGCAGCGAAGACCCGGCCAATGCCACGCCTGGCCCGGCCGCAAGCGGCAGCGAGCAGGACAGCCCCTCGGCCGCCGGTGCCCTGTTCCGCCAGCGGCTCCTGGAGCAATACGCGCAATCCTCGGCGGCGTCCTGGCACGAAGACGACGCCTCGATGTCGGCAAACGCGGCCTGAATACCGCCTATTTCCTGGGATCACATCACGCCCAGGGGTTCAAGCTGCGAGGGGTGATGCCGATAAAGCATTAACGCTGAAATCAGCATCACCCAAGAGTTCCAGATGTACGCCACTGCTACCGGATCCTCCGCCAGTATGTTCGGTTCAAAAAACATGAGCAGCGTCTATCGCCAGATTGACATCGAGACCGGTGTCAGCGGCGCTTCAGCGCATCAACTCATCACCCTGCTGTTCAACGGCGCGCTCGACAGCATCGCCCAGGCCAAGGGCGCCATGCAACAGCGCAACATCGAAGCCAAGTGCGCGGCGGTCTCCAAGGCCGTGCGCATCGTCGACGAAGGCCTCAAGGCCGGTCTGGACATGCGTGCCGGTGGCGAGCTTGCCCAGCAACTGTGCGACCTGTACGGCTACATCACCATGCGCCTGACGCAGGGCAACCTGCGCAACGACGTCAACGCGCTGGATGAATGCGCCAGGCTGCTGACCCCGATCCGCGATGCGTGGGTAACCATCGCCCCCGCCGATGCCACTGTTGTACGCGCAGCCATGGAGGTGCACGCATGAACGCCCCTGAATTGATCACTGCGCCCGACGAAGACCTGATGAACGGGAACCTGTTGAGCTACTACGAAGCCATCGAACACGCCAGCCTGGACATGCTCAACGCCGCACGTGCCGGCGACTGGGACACCGTGGTGAAGCTGGAAGGCGCCTGTGCGGTGCTGATCGCCCAGCTCAAACATGCTTCGGACGATCACCCCCTCGGACCGGACGAGATTGCGCTCAAGACGCGCATCATGCAACGCATCCTGGTCAATGACGCCGAGATCCGCAACCTGGCGGAGCCCTGGATCAACGACCTCAGCCGCATGATGGGCAACGCCACCGACCCGACCAAGATGCACTGAGCGTCCGAGGGACCACATGCCAGGTTCACGCGCCGCTGCAGCCGAACTGGACGACTACCGCATCACCTCGTCCGTCGAGATACAGGCCCTGCTCAAGCAGTTGCTGGATGCACGGCCCATGGTCACGCTCAGCGGCCCCAACGGCGACAGCTACACGACACTGATGTGGGCGGCTGAAGATGGCCGCGGCTTGTGCTTCAGCGCGGAAGACAGTGACGACCGCCTGGACGCCCTGCTGGAGTCGGGCGAGATCGTGGCGGTGGCCTACCTCGACAGCATCAAGCTCCAGTTTGATCTGGACGGCGTGGTGCACGTCAAAGGTGGGCGCCACAGCGCGCTCAACGCGCAGTACCCGACCGTGCTCTACCGCTTCCAACGGCGCGCAGCCTTTCGGGTGCAGCCACTGGCAACCAAGAGCCCTGTGGCGAAGTTTCGCCACCCTGCCATGCCCGACATGCAACTCGCGCTGCGCGTGCTGGACGTCAGCCTCAGCGGCGTGGCGCTGTTCCTGCCCGATAACGTGCCGATGATCGCCGCTGGCGTCAAAATCGGTCAATGTCGGCTGGATCTGGATGATGACACCAGCATGGATGTCACCGTGGTGATCCACCATGTCACGGCCATCCACCCGGAGTCCAAGGGCGTGCGCCTGGGCTGCGAGTTCGTCGGCATGGACTGGAGCGACCGCACGCTGCAGCACTACATCAACCAGACGCAAAAGCGCCGCCTGGCGCTGCAGGCTGACAAGCGTTAAGGAAGCCGCCCGGCTTGGCTGATAGCATCGGCGCATGACTGCGCCTGCATCCCCCCCCACTTCTCCGTCCGGATCCCCCGCCCCCTGGGTGATCGCCACCCGTGAAAGCCGCCTGGCCCTGTGGCAGGCCGAGCACATCCGCGACCTGCTGCAAAGCCGCTTCGGGCGCGAGGTGCGGTTGCTGGGCATGACCACCAAGGGTGACCAGATCCTGGATCGCGCCTTGTCCAAGGTGGGCGGCAAAGGCTTGTTCGTCAAGGAGCTGGAGGTCGCACTGGAAGAAGGCCGCGCCGACCTGGCCGTGCACTCGCTCAAGGATGTTCCGATGGAGTTGCCCGAAGGCTTCGTGCTGGCCGCCGTGATGGAGCGCGAAGACCCGCGTGACGCGCTGGTGTCCAACCAGTACGCCAGCCTGGCCGATCTGCCACAAGGCGCCGTGGTCGGCACCTCCAGCCTGCGACGCCTGGTGCAGCTTCGTGCCCGTCGCCCCGACCTGCGTATCGAGGCCCTGCGCGGTAACCTCGACACCCGCCTGCGCAAGCTCGACGAAGGGCAGTACGACGCCATCGTGCTGGCAGCAGCAGGCCTCAAGCGCCTCGGGCTGGCCAATCGCATTCGCGAGCTGATTGCCACCACCGACATGCTGCCCGCTGCCGGCCAGGGTGCACTCGGCCTGGAGATCCGGGCGAACCACGCCGACCTGGGGCCCGTACTGCAAAGCCTGGCCCACCAGCCCACCTGGCTGGCGACGGTGGCCGAACGTGCCGTCTCGCGCGCCATGGGTGGCAGTTGCTCCATGCCGCTGGCCGCGTTCGCCGAATGGCGTGCAGACACCCTGGTGCTGCGCAGCCTGCTGGGCCACCCGGAACAAGCCACGCTGGTGCAGGCTCAGGCAGAAGGCCAGACCCGCACCCACGCCGAAGCCGAAGCCCTGGGCCGCTCGGTGGCCGAGCAACTGAAGACCCAGGCCGGGCCAGCCTGGCTGGCTGCGCTTTGATCGCGCCCCTGCCTCACGCCGGGTCAGACGCCGGGCCATCGGGTTTGCAGGTGCTGGTGACGCGCCCTGAGCCCCAGGCCAGCGTCTGGGCCGCCGATCTGCAGTCCAACGGGCTGGTCGCCCACGCCCTGCCCCTGATCGCCATCGGCGGCCCGGTCGACCCGCAAGCCGTGCAGCAAACCTGGCGCGACATGGCCAGCCTGCGCCTGCTCATGTTTGTCAGCCCGGCCGCGGTCGAGTGGTTCTTCAAGCTGCGCCCCGAGGGCGCGACATGGGCCCCGGGCACCCTGGCCGCCACGCCGGGGCCCGGCACAGCGCACAGCCTGCTGACAGCGGGTCAGACCGCTGGCTTGCAGGCCAAGCAAGTCCTGTCACCTGAGGCATCAGCCGAGCAGTTCGACTCGGAAGCCCTGTGGCCTGTGCTGGCACCATTGGACTGGCAAGGCCGGCAGGTCGCCATCATCAGCGGTGGTGACCAGCAGGAGGCCA